>CAZPIS010000026.1:6914-11280 GCA_964586745.1 uncultured Ruminiclostridium sp. | reverse complement strand
AAAATGATAATTAGGATTAGGCTTTTTCCTATGTGCTTCATGTCAAACTCCATACAGTTTTATTTTCCTAATTCTAATTTTAGCACAAATAGCCACTTTATCTTATAATTCGTATTGTTTTTTAAGGAATTTGTAATAGTAAGGAAACATATGAGAACAATCGAATTACAAAATATGCAGAAGCTTTGCTTTAAGTAAAAAATTTAGTAAAATAGTAAGTATCATATTAGAAATATGAAATACTTTATATGGGGTTTGCAGCTATGATAAAACAATATTATATGCCTACCCGGATTTTAATGGGAGAGGATTGTGTTCATTCCAACAGCTCTTCATTTTTGGAAATGGGGAAAAAGGCTCTAATAGTAACCGGAAAGCATTCAGCAAAAAGGAATGGATCCTTTGATGATATTATAAAAGTACTTAATTCAAATGGCCAAACATGGGCTTTGTTTGATAAGGTTATGAGCAATCCAACCATTGAGTGTGTTTATAAAGGGGCCGCTTTTGCCAAGTCTGAAAATGTGGATTTTATAATTGCCATCGGCGGCGGTTCGCCTATGGATGCAGCCAAGGCTATCAGCTTATTAGCTTGTCAGGATATCCCTGAGGATAAATTGTATGGCGGACAATATTCAGATGAGATACTCCCTATGGTTCTGGTGCCAACTACAGCGGGAACAGGATCTGAGGTAACTCCTTATGCTATTCTAACAAATGACCGCGAACAGACGAAAAAAAGTATTTCTTCGCAGATACTTTTTCCTAAAATAGCAATTCTGGATGCCAAATATATGGATAACCTACCGAAAGAAATAGCTGTCAATACAGCAATAGATGCTCTTTCCCACTCGATTGAGGGAATGCTTGCACTTAGGGCAAATTCCATTACCGACTCAATAGCCCTCGAGAGTATAAGACGTATTTCACGCTGTTTTGATAGTCTTAAATCCGGCAAATTGTCCAAAACACAAAGATTTGAATTATTATATGCATCAACACTTGGAGGTATGGTTATTGCAAATACCAAAACCACCGCTGTTCATTCCTTGGGATATTCACTGACATATTTCCATGGAATTGATCATGGAAGAGCTAATGGATTGCTATTAGGCGAATTCTTAAAATATATCCAAAAAAGCTTGCCGGAGCGTGTTTATGAGATTCTGTCCGCTATGGGTTTAAGTACGGTTAGCCAATTCATTGATTTACTTGATGAGCTTTTAGGTGAAAGAGAGAAGCTCACAGATGAGCAAATCGAAAAATACGTAGCAATTACCGCAAAGTCAGGTAATGTGAAAAACAGTCCGATAATTCCGAGCAAAGAAGACTTAACAGAAATTCTTAAAAGCAGTCTGAATAAATAGAAAAGGACAATAATTAAGTGTTTATAAAAATGTGTTGTAAAGAGGTGGAAAACTTGTCTGATGAATCTAAAAAAGTACCTTTGAATGAACTAAACATGAAAATGAGCAGGTTCAGAAAGGAAATGGACAGAACTCAGCCGGAATGGGAGTTAGTTGCATTATTCGGTAAAATTAACCTATACTATTTTACCGGAACTATGCAGGAGGGTGTTCTATTAATACCAAGGGATAACGATGCTACTTTATGGGTTCGTCGAAGCTTTGACAGAGCTATGGATGAGTCTCTTTTTCCGCAAATAAGACCTATGGAAAGCTACAGAGATATAGTAGGAACTGTTAAGCTACCCGAAACCTGCCACATTGAGGCAGAGATAATTCCTATTGCTTTTTTACAGCGCTTTCAAAAGTATTTTCCATTTAAAAATATCAAATCAGCCGATAAGCAGATAAGTAGAACCAGGTCCATAAAAAGCTCGTATGAGATTTCGCTGATGGAGAAATCAGGGGCAAAGCACAGATATGTCCTGGAAGAATGCGTGCCAAGGATTCTTAGAAGAGGTATGAGTGAGGTTGATTTAGTTACGGAATTATATTCGGTGATGGTAAGGGAAGGCCACCATGGAGTAGCCAGGTTTGCCATGTTCGAAACCGATATAGGTATAGGGCAGATAGGGTTTGGAGATAGCTCTATTTATCCGACATTCTTTAATGGACCCGGGGGAAACAGAGGAATAAGTCCGGCGGTACCAATTATAGGCAGTCGGGAACGCGAGCTTGAGAAAGGTGATTTAGTTTTTATTGATGTGGGTTTCGGTGTGGATGGTTATCATACAGACAAAACAATGACATATATGTTCGGGAGGCCTTTACCGGAGAGTGCCATTTCTCAACATAATAAATGCGTGGAGATACAGAACAATATTGCCGAGATGCTGAAACCCGGCAGTATACCAGCCGAGATTTACAAGACTATAATGGAGGGTTTAGATTCAGAGTTTGCTGATAGTTTTATGGGCTACAATAATCGTAAGGTCAGATTCTTAGGCCACGGGATAGGACTGCATATTGATGAATACCCTGTAATCGCAGAGGGATTCACCGAGCCTCTGGAGCTTGGTATGGCCATTGCCGTTGAGCCCAAAATAGGAATAGAGGGTATCGGAATGGTGGGAATAGAAAATACATTTTTGGTTACAGAAAAGGGTGGGCGCTGTATAACAGGAGATAATCCGGGACTGATAGGAGTGTACTAAAGTAAAAGGGAGCGAATGCTCCCTCTATTTCTTCCCCAAAAGCTTGTTAACTATTCGCTTTATTAAAGGTGATTTTGAATCCGGAGCGGGGGAGGCTGCCACATTTATTTTCGATTTTGAAACCTCCTGTGCGGTGTCTGTACGTTTGGGACCAATTGTTATGCTGGTAGTAATTCTCTTTTCAATCACTGTGTCCGGTTTTTTTTGTGGACGCTCGGGTCTTGTTTTCTCTTTATTCTTGTAAGAATTTGCTTTAGGTATTGTACTCTTAATACCGGGTTTTGCTGCTGCTACTTTGTTATTTGTTCTATTTCTACCGGTCGTATCTGACTTTCTCTTTTGAGAAGTCTTGGAATTATCCTGACTGCGCGCAACCTTCTGAGAATGTGCCTTAAGCCATTCACCTGCATTATCCCTGCAATCTTTAATAAGAGCATCTGAAGGAAGCTCACCTTCACTTATAAGGGCTCCTATATGCTCTTCAATTTCATATAGGCTTATTATATCATCACCTGTAACCAAAGTGATTGCTTTTCCCACGTTTCCTGCCCTGCCGGTACGCCCTATACGGTGTACATAGCTGTCCTTCTCAACAGGGACGTCATAGTTAATAACCAAGGCCAAATCATCTACATGTATTCCCCTTGCTGCAACATCAGTAGCTACAAGGAGGCTAAAATCTCCATGTTTAAACTGTTCCATGGTTCTTAACCTTTGATTCTGAGGAATATCACCATGAAGAGCCTTTGAAGAATAGCCCTTAAGAATCAAGAAATTATGCACACGGTCAACTGTCATTCGGGTATTACAAAAAATAATACAGCTTTCGGGCTGCTCAACCAAAAGCAGATTGTCCAGCCATCTACGCTTTTCATTATGTTGAATACGATAGTAAACTTGATCGATAGAGTCCACCGTCATGGTGGGGGACTCTATTTCTATCGTAACCGGTTGTTTCATGTAATCCCTGCAGATCTTTTTAACTTCAGGGGGAATGGTGGCTGAAAAAAGAAGAGTGATTCTGTCCTTGGGTAAAGTCTTTATAATTCTGACCACTTGGTCAATAAAGCCCATATCAAGCATTCTATCGGCTTCGTCAAGAACTAAAAATTTTATACTTTTCGTTTTAAGGCTTCCTTGTTCAATATGATCAAAGACTCTTCCGGGAGTACCGGAAACTATTGATATTCCTTTTTGAAGAGCTTGCTTTTCAATACTGATATTATGCTGCCCGTATACGGCAGTAGTCTTGTGAGAAGTGTGCTTTGCCATCAGTCTTAAATCGTTGTCAACCTGTACTGCCAGTTCTCTGGTGGGTGTCAGAATCAGTCCTTGTGGAAATGAGCTTTCAGAGTTTATGGACTGTAACATTGAAACACCGTAGACAGCTGTTTTGCCACTGCCTGTTTTAGACATTACAATAAGATCTTCACGGTTCAAAATATGAGGGATTGCTTTGCTCTGCACTTCGGTGGGTTCTTCATAACCCATTTCTTCCAAGGCTTTTAAAATAGGAGGTACTACTCCTAAATCATGAAAACTATTATTCATTCACATCAACTTTCATATTATATAATTTTACTGCCCCTGAACACTCCAACTATATACAAATTAGCGCACAACAAAGGGACATATAATTCTGCACAATATTTAACTATAACGAGAATAAAGGTTTTACCGCCTTTTAAGTGGCGGGTAGGGACTATTATTTCAGGCGGGGGTTATGCCCCCACCTCGAGTTTCAAT
>CAZPIS010000026.1:0-6814 GCA_964586745.1 uncultured Ruminiclostridium sp. | reverse complement strand
GACTCGGGACCCGTTCGAAATCTCTGATTTCGGTAACGGGCGATGTCATTATAACGAGCCACGAGTTTCAATGACTCGGGACCCGTTCGAAATCTCTGATTTCGGTAACGGGCGATGTCATTATAACAGAAAAAAGGGGTTAATTCAATAAAGTTAATGAACTCCGGCAGACTGTGTGAAAACTGTTTTGGTATGCAAGTTTAGTATTCATTTATGCAATCTTCACTAAGCGGCATAGCTGCTATGATTTAAAGCGGAGCATGGATAGCGTTAATCTATTTATCCGAGTACAATTCTGAATAGTATTCATCAAGCATTCTTTTCATGCCAAAGGGTATTCTGGTCGAATTAATAGAGGCTGCCATCATATCAATCCATTTATTTCTGTCGCCATAATACGTTGGGATTACTTCTTTTAAAAGACAGCTTTTTAGTGCTTTAAAATCATGTTCATCACTTTTCGCATCATTGTCACTTTGAAAACCATTTCCGAATTGCCATCCGTTTACACCATGATTACATGCCTCCGGCCACCACCCGTCAAGTATTGAAACATTAAGCACACCATTCATAGCTGCCTTCATACCCGATGTTCCCGATGCCTCTTTAGGTCGTCTGGGATTATTCAGCCATATATCGGCTCCTCTTGTAAGCATCCTGCCAATTTCCATGTCGTAGTCCTCAAGAAAAACTACGCTATCCGGATAAAGCTTAGTCATTTCTAAAATATCAGAAATAATTTCTTTACCGTGGTCATCAAGAGGATGGGCTTTCCCGGAAAATACAATTTGGAGCTTACCTTTTTTTAGCAGTGGCTCAATAAACGATTTTTCAGTGAATATCAGGTTTGAACGCTTATAAGGCGCTGCACGTCGTGAAAAGCCAATTAAAAGCACATCCGGATCAAGTCTGACCCCGGTTTTTATTTCAACAAATTTAATAAGCTCATTTTTATTCTCCATATGCCTTTCCCATAGCATATTTCGCTGGGTTTCACCACAACTATAATTCTCAGCTGATTCCAACATTTTTTTGTCAATCCATGTAGGGATGTGGATGGCGTTTGTTATTCCGACAATTTCACTTCTGCCCTTTATCTTTTTCCACATCTTGTTTGCCGTTTTCATGTGCAGCTGAGCCACCGCATTGGATTTGCGGGATAGTCTTAAGGCACCCACGGTCACATTAAAAGGATCTCCGCCAATAGCTTTCAACTGTCCCTTTCTTAGGCCTAGATTAGCTCCCATGTACATGAGCCGTTCTATCGGATGAGATTCATTACCCTGAACGATAGGGGTATGAGTGGTGAATACTACCTCTTTACGGGTCATTTCCAGCGCCTTTTTAAAGGATAGCTTTTGCTCCATCTTTTCTCTCAGAAGCTCAAACCCGGCAAAAAGGGCATGGCCCTCATTAAAATGGTAAACTGAAGGATGAAAACCCAGTGCTCTTATGGCTTTAACGCCTCCAATACCCAAAACCATTTCCTGGGCGACTCTTTCTTCACCAAACCATCCGTATAGCTGCCCGGTTATCCATCTTGCGTCACCGTCATTGCCGTCGATATCGGTGTCTAAAAGATACAGGTTGTCAATAATACTAGGATTATATTTCCAAACCTTTACCTTCACATCTCTACGGCATATGTTCACGGTAACAGTAATTCCGGTATCTTCAAATAATTCATAGTCTCTGTTTTTATAAGCGTCATAGGGCACATCGGTTTCTTTGTCAATTTTCTGATCTCCATAACCTTGCTTCCATTTGATTCCTATTCCGATAAGAGGATAGTTGTTATCGTATGCTTCTTTCATATAATCCCCTGCTAGTATTCCCAATCCGCCTGCATAAAGCTTTACGTCGTTTTCGACAGCATATTCCATAGAAAAGTATGCTACATTGGGTAGTTTAATCATCATTTTATCTCCTTACTTCAACTATTCAAAGTGAAATTATAAGTTAAATTTTCTGTCGTAAATTTCAATTTTATGATTTTGGTTTTTAATTATTAATGTTGTGATTTTTAGTATATTTATCATATTCGATATTTGATAATTTATCAATTTATCTTATTGTGAAAACTGATGTTTAAAAGTAGAATAAGAGATGAATCAAAATAATAAATCAAGACAATTAATAATTTGTTTACAACCCGGGAGAATTTGTATGCAAAACAAGAGAAAAAGTTGCAGAATCTATATTGCTTTAGGTGTCGTTTTATTGATAGTATTAGCATTTGCGGCTATGGCATTACTTAAAAACAATATTAATAAAAGTATTTCAATTGAAGCCGGTGGTCAATTGCCAGAGGCCGGTGCTTTTTTTAAAAACTATACTGATGATGCCGAATATGTTACTGATATGACCGGGATTAATTCAAATTTGCCCGGGATTTATGATGTGGAGATAAAGGCCGGGAAAAAATTATATAATGTTAAACTTGAAATCAAAGATACTATCGCGCCTGTTGCCGAAATTATCAATGTTGACTTATACGAGAGCCGAACCGTAGAGCCTCAGGAGTATGTAAGGGGTATAAAAGATGTCACAAATGTCCGTGTAGAATATAAAACCAAACCGGACTATAAAAAAATAGGTAATCAAGAAGTATTTTTAATACTCGAGGATACATCAGGCAATAAAACAGAATATAAGTCAATATTAAGAATATCTAAGCTAAAGGAAATTGCCGAAATAGATATTTCAGAAGGAGAATTTGATGCGGGAGCTTTTCTAAAGGATCAAAAAGATTTAAATATATCAAAAGTTGTGGATAGTCTATTCCCCGATACATTAGGAGTATTTCCCGTAAAAATAAGTGTAGGAGATGTTATATATGATACATCGGCTAAGATTATTGATAGCATTGCGCCGGTAGGAATAGCTGTAAACAGGAAGTTTTGGACTGTTGATAAAATATCTGCCATGGATTTTGTAGCAGAAGTTATTGATGCAACATCTGTAACTGCTGCATTTACCGAAGAACCTGATATGACAAGGTTAGGGGACCAAACGGTCAAGATTATTCTGAAAGACCAGGGAGAAAATGAAGCTATAATCGAAGCAGTACTTACTCTTGATAAAGATACTGAACCTCCGAAAATATATGGAGTGTGGGATAACACTGTTTTCATCGATACTCCGGTTGCCTATAAAAAAGGTGTTTATGTGTTAGACAACAGGGATAATGAACTCAAAGTTTCTGTGGACAGCAGTAGAGTTAATATAAAGAAAGAAGGCTCTTATAAGGTAATATACAGTGTTGCGGATGCTTCGGGTAACAGCACTGATAAGGAAGTTACACTAAATGTGATTAATAAGCCTGTAGACACTATTGATCGCGCGGTGGTAGAAGAACTCGCCAATGGGATTTTGGCAAAAATCATTACCGAGGATATGACCCTCGAAGAAAAAGCCTTAGCACTTTATAAATATATTAATAAAAATGTTTATTATTTAGGGGGAAGGCATAGTGATGACCTTATTACCGAAGCATATTACGCATTATTGGAGGATCCGGGAGATTGTTATACTTACTTTGCCGCGTCTGATTTAATGCTTAACATGGTCGGAATTCCTAATATTAGAATTGAGCGGCTAAGCTATGAGGGTGAAACACATCACTACTGGCACATGATAAATTGCGGAGACGGCTGGTATCACTTTGACGCCTGTATACATTTGCCGGAGTTCTTTTCTTTCATGTTAACCGATGCTGAGGCAGAGGCCTATTCCAGACAAAAAGGTAAAGATGCATATTACTACAGACATGACAAAGAAAAATATCCGGCAACACCTGACAACTAGAGAGTCAGCCCAATTCGAGAAATTTACCAAATTTAGGAATTTAGGAAAAGGAAAATTATGCCCGGATTGCTCAGGTACTTTGTTTTATGTCGTATTTGTGTTAAAATGTAATACGATTTATTTTGCCGGAATTATCTTAAAATATTATACATTCTGTTATTTATTATATGGAGGACTCGTATGCGTATACGAAAGAACAAAAGGAAGATTTATAGATTTTATATAATTGTATGTGTGCTTATTACATTGCTCATACTGCTTTTAGCTAATGCTTTCAAGTATAGTACTATAAATAAAAAGATTGTTGTAGAAGCCGGCACAGAGTTACCAAAAGCAAGTGTTTTTTTAAAAGACCAAACTAAGCAAGCTGAATATATTACCGACATAACAACAATAGATATAAAGAAGCCCGGAATATATGATGTTAAAATAGAATCCGATGGCCAAAAATACAAGGTGAAGCTGGAAATTAAAGATACTGTGGCTCCTAGTGCCGTAATTAAGAATGTTGATTTATACGAAGGACGTTTGATTGAACCCGGGGAGTTTATCAAAGGCTTAAATGATGCCACTAATGTTAGTGTTGTATATAAAGTCGAACCTGATTTTAACAAAGTAGGAGTTCAGGATGTTACGTTATTACTCGAGGATGAAGCGGGAAATAAATCTGAATATCAAGCAAAATTAAGGGTTTCCAAGACAAAAGAAAATATAAAAGTAGATATTAATAATTGTGAATTTACTGTTGAATCATTCTTGAAAGAGAAGGGTGATGTAGCAAGAGCAAGTATAATTGAACCATTAAGTGTACCGGAAAAGATGGGAACTTATCCTGCAAAGATAAAAATAGATGATATAGTATATGAATCAAATATATTGGTTACCGATTTAACTTCGCCCAAAGCAGATCCCGTAGACCAGCAAATATGGCAAAATGATCAGATTGAAGCTGTGAAATTTGTTACTAATATAACGGATCTGACAGCTGTTACAGCCAAGTTTAAAGAACAGCCGGACTTCTCCCTTATAGGTGAGCAAACCGTAAAGATAGTATTGACTGATGAAGGCAACAATGAAACAGAGCTGGAGGCAAAGCTGATTGTAATACAAGATACAGAGCCACCGGAAATTTACGGCGTTAAGGATAATACAATATATATAAACAATCCGGTTTCATTTAAAAAGGATGTATATGTATATGACAACAGGGACGGTGAAATCTCAGTAGATGTGGACGGCTCCAAAGTAAATCAAAAGGTTGCAGGGCAATATACGGTTATATATACCGCTAAAGATTCTTCCGGTAACACCTCAACAAAAGAAGCAGTATATACAGTTAAGGAAATGAAGGTTACCATGGAGCAGCTTGAAGTCTTGGCTGATGAAGTCCTAGCAAAGATAACTACTCCTGAAATGACATTAAGAGAAAAGGCTTGGGAAATATATGAGTATGAAAATAAATTACTCACATATACAGGAATTTCGGATAAAACCGACTGGATGTTTGAGGCATATAACGGGCTAACTAACAAGGTAGGAGACTGCTTTACCTATTTCTCCATGTCAGAGCTGTTGCTAAACAGAATAGGCATGGAAACCATGCGGGTGGAAAGAATGTCGAAGCCCGGAGAAGCTAAGCATTACTGGCATTTGGTCAATTACGGCGAGGGTTGGTATCACTTTGATGCCTGCATACACATACCAAAGCTGGTATCATTTATGTTAACCGACGCGGAGATGGACGCCTTCTCAGCAAGAGTAGGAAAAGACAACTACTACTATAGATTCGATAAGGCTAATTACCCAAGAACTCCGGAGAAATACAATTATCCAAGGCCTCTACCGAATTAAAAGATGATAAAACATAGCATTCCGGAGCGGAGCATTAGATTCACTCTACAGGCACCGGTGCAGGCATAATTTAAACAAGATACTTAACGTAGTCAGCATGACTGATTTGATTGAAGTGAAATGAATCTTTACTTAACTTAGTAAGGGGGAATACTTACGAAAGAACTGGGAGTAATCGGCGGTCTGGGTCCCATGGCGACGGCCTATTATCTGGAATTAGTAGTTAAAATGACCGAGGCAAAGAGCGACCGGGAACATGTGCCTATGATTATTTTTAACCATCCTGCCGTTCCCGACCGTACAGACTATATTCTGGGTAAAAGTAAGGACAGCCCTCTGGATGCTATAGTTTCCATAGGGAAAACCCTGGTTAGTCTTGGGGTGGAATTTATTTCAATACCCTGCATAACCGCACACTTTTTTTATGATGATATATTAAGCAGAATTGGCATTCCGGTCATAAATATGCTGAGAGAGACCGTCAACTACCTTAAGATTAATAATATTAATAGAGTTGGCATTATGGCAACTGACGGAACCATTCAAGCAGGATTTTTTACTGAGGAGCTTGAGAAACAGGGAATAGAGGTTTATACTCCCAGCGAAAAGAGCCAGAAAAAGGTCATGAGCATTATTTACGATGATATAAAAGCCAATAAGCCATATGATATTGATGGGTTTAAGCTGGTGGAGCGGGAATTGAGAGATGCAGGTGCACAGGTTATAATACTTGGGTGTACCGAGCTTTCATTAATCAAGAAGGATGGGCAAACCGGTCCCGGTTTTTTAGATGCAATGGAGGTACTTGCTGTAAAATCGATTGAACTTTCGGGGGCATCTGTAAAAGCTGAATATAAAAATCTGCTTAAATAACCCCAATCGGTGCAGAAGGGTGATACGATGGATAGACAAAACAATATACTCGAATACTTAGATAATATAGTAAATATCTGTCCCGATAAAATTGCATACGCAAATGAAACTGATGAATTATCGTTTAAAACGGTTTATGAGAATTCAAGAGCTATTGGGACTTTTTTGCATGATGAGGGAAAATATAAAGAGCCAGTAGTTGTTTTTATGCGGAAACACCCGGACACTATTGTTGCATTTCTTGGTGTTGTATATGGGGGATGCTATTATGTTCCCATAGACA
>CAZPIS010000025.1:0-11540 GCA_964586745.1 uncultured Ruminiclostridium sp. | reverse complement strand
AATTCTGTGCCGCTATACTCTGTCAATTCAGTAAAAACGGCCTCCGGTATAAGTATTGATAAGGGATTAATACATGGAGTTGGCACAGCGAGTCTTACCAAGCCCGAACCCGTTCTGTATGCTGAAAGAGCGCTTAAATATGCTGCGCCGGTCATTGACTTTGATCCAGCAAACACAAGAAGCTTTCCGAAGGTTCCTTTGTGAGCATCAGCAGGACGGATGGGCAGCATTTCTTTGATATCAAATTTATCGACCAATCGGGATGTTGTCATTTGCTCCGAAAGCTCATACGGTATTCCAATATCAACTACAGAAAGCTCGCCTGTAAATGAGGCACCGGGTTGTTGAACCATCCCAACCTTTGGAAGATAAAATGTAACGGTAGCATCAGCATTAACACAATTCCCCAATACTCTTCCCGTCATAGCGTCTATGCCGGAAGGAATGTCAATAGATAAAACCTTGGCAGCACAGCTATTAATAATGTCAATTACATCAAAGTAAATTCCCTGCACATCGCGGTTAAGTCCCGTTCCAAAAATCCCGTCGATAACAAGATCACTGTCACCGCAAGCATTTTCCAGCCTTTTAAGACTCTCTTCTCCGGAAATGACAGGAATACTTACTCCCAGGTTTTTTAAAATCCTGCCATTTGTATACACATCTCCAAAAAGATTATCCACATCTGTCATAGAAAAAACAGAAACCGCATACCCCATAGTAAGTAAATGCCTTGCGACTGCTAATGTGTCACCGCCGTTATTGCCATTTCCTGCTATCAGTGTAATATTGGGGTTTTCATTACCTTGAAGCATGCCGGATGCCTTGAAGGCTATATGAATCGCGGCATTCTCCATAAGGACAATTCCGGGGATACCAAGTGTATTAATGGCTATTTCATCAATTGCTTTCATTTGCCGAGGTGTCAACAGTTTCATCTTTCAACCCCTCCAACTTATACGCTTCTTCAAATTCTTTAACCGGATTGGTTCCGATAAGCTCAGTAAGGTCAACCGCATATTTAGTCCAGTCAAGAGAAATAGTTTCCAGCTCCTCACCAAGCAATTTTTTCTTTTCTTCAATTTCTGCAAGCTCCTTCTTGATTTCAAGAGCCCTTTCATTGTTTACCTTCAAGGTTGTGAATATGTAGTTTATTGATTTGTTAAGAAGCTCCAGATTTGCTCCACGCATCTTTTCTTCATGGTTTTCTATATCCTCAAGAACTTTATTTATACGGTTATTTATTTTTTCAATTTCCTTTTTGCATTCCTTTAGCCTTTGCTTTGCTGTGTCACTGTCATTTTCGAAGGCATCCTTTGTCAGACTCATAATTTCATTCATACATTTTCGTTTTTGAGGTTCCAAATTATCCTGTTCATTTTTAAGCATGGCTTCATCCTTGATAAGCTCATTCATTTCTTCTTCAGCTTTTTGAAGCTCAGGGGTAATTTTGATGGTAACAAAAAGCTTTGTCCATCTCTCGTCAATAGATAATCTGGTTATATTATTTTTTCTCAGGATTGAAGAATCAAAGGTTACATTGACAATGCTACCTTCTGCCATCTCATTCACCGGAAAGCCCGCTTTTTGTTTGCGTTTAAAAAGCTGCATATTTATGACCCCTTCCAGGATAATTGCTATACTTATATCGAATTTTCATTCTAAATTACCAATGTTAATAGTATATCATAGCATAGAAAAATTTTCTTATTATTCTTATTCTTAATTTGATTATATAAAGCATAGGCTGGTTGTCAATATTCTAAAAAGTTGAGATAATAAAAACAGGATTTAAACAAAGACCTAATGAAATTATTCAGGTGTAATATTATGGAATCAGAACAGCTTGTAAAAGCACCTTCACCAAATCTGAATCAGACAGTCCGCTCTATATGGAAAAAGACCCCCGTTCTTTTTTTATCGGCTGCTTTTGTGCTGATAATATTTACCTGTGTAATCATTCTCAGTTTTATTCTGAATTCTTCTACCATCTATAATGGTGTACTTATACAAAATCAGGCTGTTGGGGGATATACAAAGGAGAAGATATCTAAATATCTCAATGACCTTAAATCAGAAGCCTTCAATAATATTTTTATAACATTCTCGGGGCCGCAATTCGAAAGAACCGTTATGGTCTCTGAAATGGGAATAAATATAGATATTGAGGCTATGATCGAAAAAGCTTATGGAATCGGAAGAGAAGGTAATTTTGTTGAACGATTAGCCAAGATAGCCAAGCTTACGAGAAATCCCGAGTCTGTCGAGCTTATTCCGAAATTCGAACCCGAAAACTTTAATGATTTTTTGGAGGACATCAGGCAAAATACATCCAGAGAAATAATACCTCCAAATATAATCATAACTGATAATCAAGTTATTCTGTGCACAGGTCTGCCCGGTCTGGAAATAAATGAAGAACAGCTTAAATCAGATATAATTACTGCAGTGAAAAAACTTGAATCATCGGCCATTGCCTTGCAGTTGCTTGAAAAATCACCCCCTCCTATAGATGTGGAGACTACCTTAGCCACTCTTAATAAACCCCCTCTTAACGCTGAATTTGTGCGCACCTCCAGAACAACCTATGAAATCAGGCCCCACCAAATGGGTCTTTCACTTGACCGTACTAAGCTTATGGAGATTGTTTCATATATAGAAAACCGTATACAAAATGAATATGAAGAAATCATACTTCCTGTTGAATTTGTTACCCCCGATATTACAGAGGGATCACTTAAATCACGACTTTTTAGTGACACCCTGGCCTCGTATACTACCTATTTTACTACTAACAGTGAAAACAATTACAATAGGGGCATCAATATAGGTCTTGCGGCAGAAAGTATAGACGGTACGCTGCTTTTACCGGGTGAAGAGTTCTCCTTTAATAAAGTAGTAGGCCCCCGCACTGCAAAAAAAGGATACCGAACTGCGCATATCTTTGTGGCAGGCCAGATACAGGACGGTACGGGCGGAGGAATCTGCCAAGTATCGACTACACTCTATAATGTTGTTTTAAGGGCAAATTTGGAAGTGACAGAAAGGCATAACCATATGTTTACGGTAGGCTATGTACCTTTGGGACATGATGCGGCTGTTTCTTACGGGTATGCAGACTTGATATTTACCAATACAACAACCTATCCGCTTCAAATAATAGCTAAAGTATCACCAGGTAATGCTCTTACCATAACAATAAAATCTACCAATGATTACCCGGGCATAAAGGTAAAGCTCGCCACAAAAACTATCAGCACCACGCCTATCTCTGTGGTATACGAATATGATAACACTCTTCCAAACGGAACCGAGTCAATTGTAGAAAATGGTATGGAGGGCTATGTTGTCGATACATATATCAGAATATATAACGGTGATACTTTTATCAAAGAAGAGAAGCTGCACAGAAGTATATACAAAATGTATCCAAGAAAAATCATCCGGGGCAATTCCCCGGTGGCGGAAATAATCGAATAAGCTATGAGGTTTTATTATGAGAGAATTTTCGGTCGATACCGGCTATGAAAAAAAGAGAATCGATGAGTTTCTGTTTGACATGCTTCCCAATATAAGTTCATCGGTTATTTACAAAGCTTTTAAAAAACGAAACATAAAGGTAAACGATAAAAGGGTATCAATGTCCTACAAGCTTTCGGTGAATGACAAGGTGTATGTCTATATCCCCGAAAACTATTTGACACAAGCGGTTGATATCAACAAACCCGTTACCGGCGAGCCTGAAATTGTATATGAGGATAATTATATTATTGTAGTTGCAAAGCCACAGGGTATGCCAACCCACAAAGACAGAAATAAAGAAATGCAGGTTCTGGACAACTGGCTTCAGATTTTTTTAAGGGCACGGGACAATACTTTATATGAAGAAGATTTCCCCGCCCTTTGCCACCGTCTTGACAGAAATACAGGAGGTCTGGTTCTATTCGCTAAGGATTCAAAAACCCTTGCCGTACTGGAGGAAAAATTCCGTATGCATGAAATCGGCAAAAAGTATTTATGCGTGGTGAACGGAGTGCCGGACAACAATTTTCAGGAACTTCACGGTTATCTTAGAAAGGATAGTAAAAAAAGCCGGGTGTATATTTTTGACAACCCGGTCAAAGGTGCCGAACCTATTATAACCCGTTACCGTATATTGAAAAAATTAAAAGGAATCGCTCTCCTTGAGGTGGATTTAGTAACGGGTAAAACCCATCAGATTCGTGCACATATGGCTTATATCGGGCATCCTCTTTTGGGAGACGGAAAATATGGCCTCAATGCTGTTAACAGAGCCTTAAAGCTCAAATGGCAGGCACTCTGGTCGATTGAACTTACCTTTAATTTTACATCCCCTTCGGCACATCTTGCTTATCTTAAAGGTAAAACTGTTTTACTTGAGAAAATACACTGGGAGGGTCAGCTTAAAAATTTTAATTTATAATTTAGCCGGAGCTATGCGCTTAGAAACCCGGATGGTTTTACAGAGAAGCGTACTTTAACTCGCTCTACAAGCGCGATTTTAATCAACAACAAAATTCTATTATTTTACACTAAGAAATCGAATTAAAGACATTGTCAATTGAACCAAAGGTTAAAATCCCTTATAATGAACATGTTAAGAAAGTTAAATCGTTATATCCTAAAATACAAAAGTAGTTCAATATGGGCGTGAACGCTTTTCTTTAAAGCGTTTTGCCGTTTCTTGAACGGCTAAAAGTTTAATATATCAAGGAGGATTTATCTATGAAGCTTCTTTTTGCTATTGTGAGTGATGAGGATAGCAGCGGCCTGGCCGACAATTTAAATCGTAAAGGTTTTAGCACGACAAAATTATGCTCCAGCGGCGGATTTTTAAAAAGCGGTAATACAACATTTTTAGTGGCTACTGATGACGACAAAATTGAAGAAGCACTTTCCATTATCGGTGAGACATGTAAATCAAGACGCAGAATGATAGCTCCTGAAAAGCTGCCCGGAAGCTTTGGCTCCTTTAATATGGCAATGCCCATTGAAGTAAATGTAGGAGGCGCCACTGTATTTATTTTAAATATCGAACAATTTCTTAAGCTGTAAAATCAAAACAACATGAGGTTAGAAATGTCACGACAGTTAGAATACCCTTTAGAGAAAGATCTTGAAAAAAACCGTTTACTAATGATTATCGAAGGTGCTTCCGCAAGAACAATTTTTAATCTGACAAGCGGTGCATATTTGGTGGGTATACTCAAGTATATGGGTGCCAGTGATACATTCTGCGGGTATGTTCTTGCCATGCCTGTTCTTGCTGCAATAATTCAAGTTTTATCTCCAATTATTCTGGGGAGTTTGGAAAGCAGAAAGGCCATTATTATAACAGGATCCATGGTACATCGCCTTCTGCTTGTCACCCTAATAGCCACAGCCTTCCTTCCGGTAAAACCTAATACCAGATTAATTATAGCCGCAGCCATATTCTTAGTTTCAAACTTGGCTGTATCTTTCGTCAACCCTGCAATCTCCAATATGTACATCAGCTTTGTTCCCCAGAATATCAGAGGCAGGTATTTTGGCGGAAGAGAATCAATCATGCTTATTGTTGCAAGCTTAGTTACTCTTATAATGGGTAAGGTCTTAGATGTTCAAAAGGATTTGGGAAACGAAATCAAAGGCCATGTTATAGTTTATTCTTTTATTTTCTTTTTTACCTTATTAAATTTTCTCTCTTATTTTTTTATGAAGGAAGTTCCTCTTGTGCATACCTCGGCAAGAATTAAACTATCTGAAATATTTAATCTTCCGTTTAAGAATAAAATGTTTATACGCTATTTTGTAATGCTTATAATTTGGAACTTCGCAGCACAGATAGCAAGCTCTTACTTTAGTGTTTATCTCAAATCCGATTTGGATATGAGTTATACGGTCATTACAATTTTGTCCTTTGTTAATGCTATGACTTATGCATTTATGGCTAGAATATGGGGAAAATTTGCCGATAAAAGAAGCTGGGCTACTACTACAATGCTCACCGTCGGAGTACTCAGCATCTGCCATTTTATATGGTTTATAACTTCCGAAAACAGTTCGCTTCTGATACCTCTCTTAGTTATTAGTCATATTTCCGGAGGAATAGCCTGGTCTGGCATAAACGTATCTCTCTTCAATTTACAGTTTGATTTTACTCCGGATGAGAAAAGGACGGTTTACATCGGTTTTAGTGCTGCATTCAGCGGTTTCCTCGGATATATTGCAGCCATTGTAGGTGCTCAGTTAGTCGGAGTATTTGGTGATAAAAAGATTTTACTTCTGGGTCTGCCCTATAATATTAAACAGATTCTGTTTTTGATCTCTTCAATCCTTTTACTCATATGCGCCCTGTATATTTATATATTTATGCGTTCAAAAAAGAAGGAGGAATAAAACATGCTTAAATGTTCATCTGAAATGACATCAGAAACTCGTGAAAAAATGCGAGGAGGTGACGGAAATGTTACATTGAAGAACATATTTAACGCTGATGAAATTAAGGGAAAATGTCGCTTGTTCAGTCAAATAACTTTAGATCCGGGTTGTTCCATAGGCACTCACGAACACGACCAGGAAGAAGAATTCTACTATATACTCAGCGGTACCGGGACTGTTGATGACAACGGAATTATAAAAAGCGCCGGCCCCGGCGATGCCATCAAGACGGGTGGCGGCGAATTCCACTCAATCAAGAATAATGGGAATGTGCCTCTAGTTTTTTTAGCGGTAATTATTCTATTTTAAATCCTGGTAGTTAGATATTCACAGGCTTATATTAAGATGTCAGGGGGACGGGGGTTTGACAATATGACATCGACTGAAGTTTCCATATGGTTGTCAAGCCCCCGTCCCCCTGAAAACATAAAATCCTTCGCATTCGCTAAGGATGACGCTATGAAATTAGTTCGCATTATTCTTAATATAAACCTGCGAATATCAAGAAAGTTGCCGTCGCGGTAGCAAGGCAATTTTCTTAAAAGGTGAACTACGATATACTATTTCATTGTGTCTGATACATACCTTTGCTGCTCATATAATTAAAAATTGCTTCACCGTGTTGTTGCTCTTCTTTTTGTATATGGTTTAGGATATTACGTATCTGAGGATCTCTAAACTCAAATATTGCTGTATCGTAGGTGCCGGAAACATATTTTTCGGTTGAAAGCATATCTATGCAAAGATCTTTATCAGAATTTTTGTAGTCCTGATTATTTCCTTGGGGCATAAAGCTTCCTTGTTGCTGATTCTGTTGCGACTGCTGCTGTTGTTGTGTTTGTGGTTGTTGCTGCTGCTGATTTGAATTTCCGCCTCCTTGCTGGTTCATTTGGGGAACTTGGCCGCCTAAAATCTGATTTATAGTATTTAAATGTTCCCGTTCGATATTGGCATTGTTATTAAATATGCCCTTCAATTGTGGATCAGATGTTAAATTAGCATAGTTTGTATACTTTTGAATGCATAATTCTTCATGGGTTTTTTGATCCTCCAGTAATAAGCGTTCCTTTGTAGTTAAATTCATTAATAACACCTCCGCAAATAGTATTTTCAAACATCATAAATTTATCCACAATAATTCCTTTTTTAGTCCAGCTTTATATAATTAATAGATTCATGCAATCGCAGTTAATCACTATACAGACACTACTACAGTACACCGTCAAAAAATAATGTGACAGGACAGCTCCTATCATGCCTTGATACGGGCCTTTTTAAGGAGTATAATCAGGCAGTGTCCCCATATTTTTTAAAGGAAGAAATATGAAAAGCTTTGAGCACCTTATTTGCCCTGTATGTCATAAGCCTTTATTGGCCAACGCAAAAAGCCTTTCCTGTGAGTCATTGCATAGTTTTGATATAGCAGGAAAAGGCTATATCAACCTACTCTTAACCCAAGATAAAAACAGCAAAGATCCCGGTGATAACAAGGATATGGCAAAAGCTCGGAAACGCTTTTTGGATAAGGGTTATTACAGCCCTTTATCTGATGGACTCTGTGACTTATTCTCCCGGCGGCTCATATGTGGGGACAATTCGGTTCTTTTGGATGCAGGCTGTGGGGACGGCTATTACACGGATTGTATTAGCAAATCATTATCGAAGGCTTCCTTAAATTGTTCCATATATGGTATTGATATATCAAAAGAGGCTATTCGGCTGGCGGCAGGACGAAATAAGGAAATAAGCTTCATTGTGGCTTCACTTTTCAAAATTCCTATTGAATCTTCTCAAAGTTATTTTATATTAAACACCTTTGCCCCTTCAAATGACTCGGAATTTAGCAGGGTTCTTAAAAATGATGGCGTTCTTTTGACCGTAATACCAGGTAAAAGGCATCTTTTTCAGCTTAAGTCGGTTCTTTATGACAAGCCTTATGAAAATGATGAAAAAGAACCTGATCTTCCCTCATTTAGATTGGAAGAACAGGTTCGTATAAATGGTTTTATTGAGCTCAACGCCCATGAAGATATTGCCGACCTTCTAACCATGACCCCCTAT
Source organism: uncultured Ruminiclostridium sp. (assembly GCA_964586745.1). Taxonomy (GTDB): domain Bacteria; phylum Bacillota; class Clostridia; order DSM-8532; family DSM-8532; genus DTU059. The sequence continues at coordinate 3,038 of CAZPIS010000025.1, read as the reverse complement.
TATTGGCGAACACCGAGAGATGGTATAGAAAGGCTCAATAGGCTGGAAAAGCTTGGTACCGAAATCGAGTTTATCATAGGAGTCCATAAGAAGCAGAAATAGTATTTGCTGTCTATCGTCCTACTTCGCCTCTATAAATTATCTAATTCCGATAGCCATAGCTGCGCAGAGGCGTCACTGGGCATTTTCCAATCGCTTCTGGGGGATAGTCCTACCGTTCCAACCTTTGGTCCATCGGGCATGCATGAGCGCTTGAACTGTTGTGAGAAAAACCGCTTAAAAAATACCGTCAGCCACTTTTTTAGCTGTAAAGAACTATATTGCCCGTTAAAAGCTCTTTCTGCCATGAAGAGCAGCTTAGCAGGCCCCGCTCCATAGCTTTGCATATAATACAGGAAAAAGTCGTGTACCTCATAGGGGCCTAAAATATCTTCAGTTTTTTGTACTATTTCTCCTGTGCTTGAGGGCGGTAGCAGCTCAGGACTTATAGGTGTGTCAAGTATGTCAAGAAGTATCCTTTTTATACTTTCATCAGCCTCATTCTCGGCATACCAATTGATAATATGGCGAACAAGAGTTTTAGGTATACCTGAATTCACTGCGTACATAGACATGTGATCCCCGTTATAGGTGCTCCAGCCGAGAGCTATCTCCGACAAATCACCGGTTCCCACAACCAAGCCGCCTTCTTTATTGGCCACATCCATCAGAATCTGCGTTCTCTCCCTTGCCTGAACATTCTCATAGGTTACATCATGGACATCCTTATCATGGCCGATATCTTTAAAATGCTGCAGGCAGGCGTCCTTAATATCAATTATTCTTAAATCTGTATTATACTCTTTACTAAGAGCAACCGAATTATCGAATGTTCTGCCTGTTGTGCCGAATCCGGGCATGGTAATGGCAATTATATTACTCAAGGGAAGTCCCAACTTGATAATCGCTCTTGCCGACACAATAAGTGCCAGAGTTGAATCAAGGCCTCCGGAGATACCAATAACAAGTTTTTCGGTGTTTGTATGCTTCATTCGCTTCATCAGCCCAAGGGTTTGTATGGATAAAATGTCTACGCACCGTTCATCGCGCTCACCGCTATTTTCAGGAACAAATGGATGTTTATCTACTCTTCTTTGTAATTCATCTTTTAGAGGTAAGGAATTATAATCAAAGCTTATAATACGATAGCTTTTACTTATCCTGCTCATTCTTGATGGCTGCAATATACGACGATTATATGTCAGTCGATCTAAATCTATATCCGCAATTTCCAGCTTGTTTTCAAAAAAGAAACGCTCCGACTCTTTGAGCATATTTCCATTCTCGGCTATCATAAGGTGCCCTGAGAATACCGAATCAGTAGTAGATTCGCATGAATTGGATGTGGCATAAACATAGCCTGCTACACATCGGGATGACTGGCTTTTTACAAGATTCCTGCGAAATTCAGCCTTACTGACCAATTCGTTACCGGCAGACAAATTAAACAGCAGGGAAGCTCCTCCCTGGGTTAGAAAGCTGCTTGGTGGCAAAATGCTCCAAAGGTCCTCACAAATTTCTATACCGAATGCCAGCTCTTCACGGTTCTTTGCAACAAATACTAAATCTGCTCCCACCGGTATTGGATTATTATCTATCCATATCTCATCAACATCAAGGTGACTGGCTCCATTAAACCAACGGGCTTCATAAAACTCATTATAGTTTGGAAGATTGGTTTTGGGTACAATCCCCAGAATTTTTCCGTTTTGCAATACTGCAGCGCAGTTATATATTCGACCGTTGATTACCAAAGGAAGCCCGACTATTGAAATCATTTTGCTGCCGCTTGTTGCACCGGCTATTTTAATAAGGGATTCTTTTGCTCCTTTTAGCAAAGTGTCCTTCAAAAATAAATCGCCACATGTATAGCCGGTAATGCACAGCTCAGGAAAAACTAAAAATTCTACTGATTTTTTTTCTGCATCCCTTATGATTTCAATTATTTTTTCTGTATTAAAGTTACAGTCAGCTACTCTAAGCTCATGAGCTGCTGCCCCAACCCTTACAAGACCATAATTCATATTAAACACCAACCCAAAAAATGTTAATAGCCTTTTAATCAATGATATCATATTGTGCCACATAACGGAAATAAAGATTCTTTAATAATCCTACAAATACAACAAAAAAGTCCCAAGTTTTTAAACCTGAGACTTGTGGAGCGGGTGAAGGGAATCGAACCCTCACGACCAGCTTGGAAGGCTGGAGTTCTACCACTGAACTACACCCGCAAATCAATATTATTTTGTGCGGCATTTTCGTCGCATTGTCTATTATACTTAAGTCATTAACGCTTGTCAAGCAAGTTTTATCGACTTTCTCACCGCTTTCTCACGAGGTAGTACAAGAAACCTCTCCTTTTGTATGCATATGACTTTATCATATCGACTCTACAAAAGTCGGACCATTCCACTGATTAAACGATCATCAAAATCATAGGCATATTGGATTACATTATCTCGTTGTATTCAGAGGTAAAGAGGTGTGTCAACAACCCCGTCCCCTCTGTCATCACTGTTCCACGGTTTCCTTAATTAACATAGGTTCTGCATTGAGTTTTTTAGCCATACTCAGACAATCCGCATATTTTCCTTTATTGAATGCCCCTGTCAGAGTGGAGCGTATTAATAAATTTTTCGGCGTATCCAGAGGCGAAACATATTCAACTGCCGATACCGTATATCCAAAGGCCTCCAATATCATACAACGCAAGCCGTCTGTCAGAACATCTGCAAGCCGTGCCTTAAAAACTCCATGCTTTGTTATCTCCTCAAAAGGCTTATATGAGTACTGGTTTAGAAGCTCGCTATGGCAGCATGGTACTGCCACAATACCCCGTGCCTTGTTTCTTATACCATAAGCCAAAGCATAATCTGTTGCGACATCACATGCGTGAAGGCTGATAACAAGATCAGGCTGGATCGCTTCTCCGCTCTCGTTTTCATATAGCAAGGTACGAATGTCTCCGTTTATGAAATTCATATTTCGGTAACCTA
>CAZPIS010000024.1:0-11658 GCA_964586745.1 uncultured Ruminiclostridium sp. | reverse complement strand
CTTCTATAGCGTTGGCACTTGATTCCATGGGTAAGCGAAAAGGTTATTTGCTTTGGGGTTTAGTTGCAGTATCTTTGATTGGTTTATTATTACTTATTCTGAATTATATTGTGCAAAAAAAATTCCCAAAATCCGGTATCCACAAATATTATTTAAAGGTATTAGTGACATTTGCTATGGCCGGTATACCAATAACAATATTAAACACCTATATTCTTATATTGTTTATTCCTGGGCTAAGTAAAATAGGGTTCACCGTATTTCTTATTCCGAGGATATTGGAGGAGATATTAATAACAGTTATAGTTAGCTATATAACTGCTTCTCTGTTGGTGGTTTATTATAGATTAATTAACAAGCAAGATCCAAATGTTACAGAAAAACCTATAGAGGTGCAGTAATAACAAAAATAAATATATAATAAAAAGTAAAGACCCGGATTTTACTCCGGGTCTTAATTTATTCTTAATTTTATTCTCTGTTCTTAGAATATTGAGAACTGCAGGAAGATAACAGATAAAAGTGAGGATACAAGAGATACAACTGTTATCTGGGTGTTGATGGAAGGTCCGGCTGTGTCTTTGAAAGGATCGCCGACTGTGTCGCCTACAACTGCTGCTTTATGAGCAACAGATCCTTTTCCGCCGCAATTACCGGATTCAACATACTTTTTAGCATTATCCCATGTTCCGCCTGCGTTTGACATCAAGAGAGCCAATAACAGACCCGAAGCGATGTTACCTGTTAAGAAACCGCCTATAGCCTGTACTCCGCCGATAAGTCCGACTAAAACAGTTGAAACAATTGCTACTGCACCGGCAGGGATAAGTTCTTTTAGAGCTCCTGTTGTTGCGATATCAATACATTTGTCATAATCAGGTTTAGCATCTTCACGTCCTTCTTTAAGGCCGGGGATGGTGTCAAATTGACGGTGAATTTCAGCAACCATTCTCTGAGCATTTTTGTCAACTCCGAGCATTAGCATTGCAGAGAATACGGCAGGTATGGAAACACCGATTATAAGCCCAAAGAATACTGTAGGATTCATTACGTCGAAGTTTTTAACAAGGGTTTCGCCGGCTGCTACAAGACCGAGATCTACAGCAGCTGTATTAACTTCACTCATGAAAGCACCTAACAATGCTATAACGGTAAGACCGGCTGCACTGATTGAGAAACCTTTTGTAACAGCTTTAACAGTATTTCCTGCTGAGTCAAGCTCGTCAGTGATAGCAATAACCTTTTCACCAAAACCGCCCATTTCAGCAAGACCACGTGCGTTGTCAACTATTGGGCCGTAAGCATCATTTGATATAATCATACCAACGATAGAAAGCATGCCGAGCGCGGACATTGCAATACCGAACATACCGTAGCCGTCTCCTAAAGGAGCACAAATGTTATATGCCAATAATGCAGAAACAGCGATTCCTATCAATGCGGGCAGACAGCTTAATAAACCATAAGAAAAACCTGAAAGAATTGTGAATGCAGGTCCTGATTTAGCTGCTTCGGCAACTGCCTGAACAGGAGGCTTACTGTCATTGGTGAAATAGTCAGAAGTAATACCGATTATAGTACCCACTATCAAACCGATAGCTGTAGCACCCCAAATACGCCATTCAAAATTAAAGAGTAAAGTTGTAAGAGCGGTAAGAGCTGCAAAAACAGCTGTTGTTACATAAGTTGAGCTGTTAAGCGCTTTGTTTGGGTCACCGTGCTTGCCTATACGAGCTGTGGCAACACCTATAATAGAAGCCAAAAGACCGAGAGCAGCGTAAGCGAAAACCATAACAACGTTCTTGCTTGCAATTCCTCCCAATGCGGTTGCCATAACAAGTGCGGCTGCCATAGAGGCAACATTCGAGTCAAAAAGGTCAGCGCCCATACCTGCAACGTCGCCAACGTTGTCACCAACGTTATCAGCTATAACGGCGGGGTTTCTGGGATCGTCTTCATCAATTCCCATTTCGACTTTACCGACTAAGTCAGCGCTAATATCAGCGGTCTTTGTAAAGATACCGCCACCTGCTTTAGCAAAAAGTGCCAAGGAACTGGCGCCAAAGCTGAAGCCGAGAAGTGAAGTAGCATCACCGACTAACATCAGAACAGCAGTAACACCTAAAAGGCTTGTGCCTACAACTGCCATTCCCATAACTGCGCCCCCACGGAAACCGGCCATAAATGAAGGTTTAATACCCTTCTGAGCAGCTTCGGCAGATTTCATATTGGCTATTGTTGCTACTTGAATACCGATTTTACCGGCAAGAGCTGATAAAACAGTACCGAATACATAGGAAACAGCCATCCAGATATTGTCAGCGATGTTTCCAACCCAAATGGGATGAGGAAGTAAGACGAATATTATTACTGCAGCAACAGCTGTGAATCGTGCCAAAACAACATATTCACGTCTTAAGAATGTGTTGGCACCTTGACGGATATACTCGCCGATTTCGGCGATACGCTTGTTGGATGAAGGTTGTGCTTTGACCCAAGTATATAGCCATGCTGCAAAGCCAAGAGCAGCGAATGAAACTAGAATAGCAAATACCTGAATCATCGTGGTTGTGATTTCCATTTTTTGACCCCCTTAAAATATATAATTGAATTTTGACATTTTCCTATCTATTCTACTACAAAGACTTTTTTTAATCAATGTACGCTTGCATAAAAAACTTATAAAAATAGCCTGTGAAAACAGCATAATGAACTCAATACCATGCGATAATAATAACCAGTTATGGCTTACTGGTATATTATAGGCTTAAATACAATATTTATTCTTATACTTAGCTTAAACACTACTACAAATTGTGTGAAAATAACTTATAACATTAAATATATGCAAGCTTAGCGGTTGTAGTATTTAATAATTTAGCGCTCCGCTAAAACACTAAACTTGCTTACCAAAATAGTTTTCGCACAGTCTGCAGATGAAGTTTTTATATGTTCGCTGAATAAAGGTTGATTTTTTTTTCGAGGTTTAACATAATGAAAGTAATTATATAAGAATAAGTGTATATTTGTGCAAATGACTATACAATACAAATATATGATAAAGTGAGGATAGATAGATGATTCATGCATTTTCAAGAACTGAATTTTTGATAGGAAAAGACGGACTTGATAAGCTTAAAAACAGTAAAGTTGCAGTTTTTGGTATTGGCGGTGTTGGTACCTATGTAGTGGAGGGGTTGGCGCGATCAGGAATCGGCCATTTTGTCCTGATTGATCACGATATAATCTGCATAACCAATATAAACAGACAGATACATGCAACCACAAAAACTATTGGACAAGCTAAAGTAGATGTTATGAAGCAACGAATTCTGGAGATTAACCCTCAAGCTGAAGTTGAAGTTTTTAAATGTTTTTATTTACCGGACAAGTCTGATGATTTAATTAGTGATGACTATGACTATATAGTGGATGCGGTAGATACCATAACAGCAAAAATAGATTTAGTGATACAGGCACAAAAACGTGGTATACCCATAATAAGCTGTATGGGAGCAGGTAATAAGCTTGACCCTACAAAGTTCCAAGTGGCTGATATTTATAAAACCACGATGGATCCTTTATCAAAGGTAATGAGAAGGGAACTAAGACGAAGAGGTATTAAAAGTCTAAAGGTTGTATATTCTACCGAACAACCCATAAAGTCAGGGGAATCGGAAGAAAATAGCTATGATGCAGATGTAGTCAATCCGGAAGAAACCGGGATAACATGTACCAATAAAAAACATGCACCGGGAAGTATTTCATTTGTGCCCTCAGTGGCGGGACTTATTATAGCAGGTGAGGTTATTAAAGAGCTAATTTAAAAGTGATGAAATTTGCGAAATATTACAGAATAAGTAATTTACTAAGAATTAGACAGATTAATCCGGAAGATTAATAAAACTAACGCTATTGATTCTGTAAGATTATTATGGTTAATGGAGGATAAAATGAAAATATCAACAAAAGGGAGATATGGTTTGAGAGCTATGGTGGACCTGGCCTTTCATGCCCGGAATGAGCATGTAGCCTTAAATGCGGTTGCAGAACGACAAAACATTTCTACTAATTATCTCGAACAGGTTTTCTCAGGACTCAGAAAGGCCGGATTGGTTAAGAGCGTTAAAGGAGCTCAAGGTGGATATATTCTTGCTGAAAAGCCTCAAGACATAAAAGTCGGCACAATATTACGCGTATTAGAAGGAAGCCTTTCTGTTATAGACGGCACTGAAACTATGGATATCGACAGAAAGAGTATACAATATTGTCTTAAGCAAAGTGTTTGGGATAAGATTGACGAAAGTATCAACAATGTGGTCGATTCTATTACTTTGGAAGACTTGGTAAATGATTATAAGAGTCTAAACAGTATTGACGCAATAATGTATTATATTTAAATATACAATTTCATAATCCAAATAACAAGACTGCAATGGAGAATATATGGAAGCAAAGAAAAAAGTTATGGTGGGCATGAGCGGAGGTGTGGATTCCAGTACCGCAGCTGCTTTATTATTAGATAAGGGATATGAAGTATACGGGGCTACATTAAAACTATGGGATTCTGTAAATGAGAGCGATAAACCTATGACTAGAACCTGTTGTTCATTAGAGGATGTAGAGGATGCAAGAGCGTCAGCTTTTAAATTAGGTATACCCTTCTATGTACTTAACATGAAGAATCTTTTCGTAGAAAAGGTAGTGAACTATTTTGTAGATTCCTATTTTGTCGGAGTTACTCCTAATCCATGTATTGCCTGTAACAAATATATAAAGTTTGAGGCAATGCTTAATAAGGCTATAGCTCTTGATATGGACTATATTGCAACAGGTCACTATGCCAGGGTAACATATGATGAAAACTCCGGACGATACATTCTAAAAAAAGCTCTGGATCTTTCAAAGGATCAGAGTTATGTCCTTTATATGCTTACTCAGGATCAGTTAAAGAGGCTTTTGCTTCCCTTAGGTGATTACAGTAAGCTTGAGGTCAGAAATATAGCCGAGAGTAAGAATCTGGTGAATGCAAAAAAGCCCGACAGTCAGGATATATGCTTTGTTTCAAACGGTAAATATGCAGATTTTATAACAGATTACAAGGGAGTAGCTCCGACGGAAGGCACCTATCTTGATAAAGAAGGCAATATTATCGGAAAGAACAAGGGTATGATTCATTATACCATAGGACAAAGAAAAGGACTTGGTATAAGCTTTCCTGAGCCAAAGTATGTAATATCCAAAAATAGTAAGAATAATTCAGTTACTTTGGGCACTAAAGAGGACGGCATGATAAATAGTCTGATAGCTGTTGAAATGAATTATATACAATATGAGAAACCCAAAGAAGAGAAAGCTGTTATGGCGCGCACTCGGTATTCTCAAAAGGAAGTGCCCGCAAAACTTATTGCTTTGGAAAATGATAAGGCACAGATAGTTTTCGAGAACCCTATTGCATTTGTGGCCCCCGGTCAAGCGGTTGTCCTTTATGATGGCGATTCTGTGGTTGGAGGCGGAATAATAATCGAAACCCAGTCATAGAGATGCATTTATTATATAGGGTAATTCAGGCAGTAATAATCGAAATGAATCATTGACAGAGGAGAAGCTCAGTGTTAGAATTAAAACATAGTAATCCGATATAATTAATAATATTAAGGAGAAATCAGTATGAAAATAGCCGGTAGCATAACAGAGCTTATAGGAAATACACCATTGCTTGAACTAGTAAATTACAGAAAATCAGAAAGTTTGGAAGCGTCAATAATCGCAAAACTGGAATATTTTAATCCTTTGGGAAGCATCAAAGACAGAATCGGATATGCAATGATTAAAGATGCGGAAGAAAAAGGGCTGATTAATAAAGATACGGTAATTATAGAACCTACCAGTGGGAATACAGGTATTGCGCTTTCATTTGTGACTGCCGCCAGAGGGTATAGACTGATTATTACGCTTCCTGATACCTTCAGTCTTGAAAGAAGGAATTTAATGAAAGCGTTAGGAGCCGAGCTGGTATTAACTCCGGGAGCAGAAGGAATGGCGGGAGCTATAAAAAAGGCAGAGGAACTTGCAAAGGAAATTTCCAATTCATTTATTCCGCAGCAATTTGAGAATCCATCTAACCCGCAAGTGCATAGGCATACTACTGCTGAGGAGATTTGGAAGGACACGGATGGTCAGGTAGATATATTTGTAGCCGGCGTTGGAACGGGAGGTACTGTAACCGGTGTCGGTGAAGTTCTGAAAGCAAAAAATCCCGCTATTAAAATAGTTGCAGTCGAGCCTGAAGATTCAGCTGTGTTATCGGGTGGGCAGAAAGGTTCCCATAAGATACAGGGGATAGGCGCCGGCTTTATTCCGAAAGTACTGAATGTGAAAATATTGGATGAGATAATAAAGGTTAAGAATGAAGATGCCTTTACTGCCGCCAGAAAGCTTGCCAAAACTGAGGGCTTGCTTGTGGGAATATCAAGCGGTGCGGCACTTCATGCGGCTGAAGCTTTGGCAAATAGGCCAGAAAATAAAGGAAAGAATATAGTTGTGATATTCCCTGATACCGGAGAACGTTACCTTTCGACATCTTTATTTACAGAGGATTAAAGGGCTAAAGGCTTTCCGTTAATCTAGTAATTAGACAATGTGCTTTAGTTTTACAATTCAGCCACATATCTTAAAAATATACCTTTTAACTCATCATAAGTCCCGGATATGCAGTTGCTAGCGGGAGAAAAAAGCACGTAATCCTCGGGTTTTGCTGATAGGCAGGCGCAATCCACCGCCTGCCTTAAGGTGTTGCAATGGGTTATCCGAATATCAATGCCTTGGTTCTTACCTACAAGTTTACGCATAAGGCTCATTTCTATAAGTCCCGCTGTTTGTCCTATTAAGATTAAATGCTTTACCTTTTCAACAAGGGTTTCTCCTAATAAATCATAGGACATATTTTCATCATTACCGCCGGTAATGAGAAGTATTCTTTGTTGAAAGGTATTTAATGCTTCACTTGTATTTTCGGGGCTGTTTCCTTCCAATGCGAAGCAGTATTTTACATTATTAAGTTCTCGCACCTCTTCGATGATGCCCTCATAATCACTATAGTTTTCTGAGGGAATATCTTCTCTTAATTCTTTCTCACAAGATTCATTTTCTTCATCAACTAAAATTGATTCTTTGTCCATTTACTTCTCCGATAAGGTCTGTTTTTCCTAATTATAATATATAAGTTAAAACATAATATATGAGAAATACATCACGGTGAATGTAGAATAGGTTTGATATCTCGGCAAAAAGCGGGTACAATGTTTATATTGTATGAGAATAATGGGGGTAAAAACGTGTCAAAACCTGTAGTTGCAGTAGTTGGAAGACCAAATGTTGGTAAATCAACATTTTTTAATTATCTTGCCGGAAGAAGGATATCAATTATTGAGGATACTCCCGGTGTTACCAGGGATCGTATTTATGCTGAAAGCGAATGGAGAGGAAAAAAATTCACTCTGATTGATACAGGTGGAATTGAAACCTATTCCGAAGACTACATTAAGCAACAGATGGTAAGACAGGCTCAAATAGCTATTGATACCGCTGATGTAATTGTTCTGATGGTAGATGTTAGAACCGGATTAACGGCAGATGATGAAGATGTGGCAGTGATGCTCAGAAAGTCGGCAAAGCCGGTTGTTCTTGCTGTGAATAAGGCTGATAGCGTTGGTAATCCTCCTCCGGAGGCGTATGAGTTTTACAATCTCGGAATGGGTGAGATATACCCGATTTCATCTATCCATGGTTTGGGAATGGGTGAGCTTCTTGATGCAATATATGATTATTTTCCCGAGGAAAATTCTGAAGCAGAAGAAGACGATTACATCAAAGTTGCTGTTATCGGGAAGCCCAATTCAGGAAAATCGTCCATAATAAACAGGATATTAGGCGAAGATCGTGTCATAGTAAGCGATATACCCGGAACGACCCGTGATGCTATAGATACCTTCTACGAAGTAGATGGTAAACAATATATGTTTATCGATACTGCGGGAATTCGCCGAAAGAGCAGAATAGATGAAGATATTGAAAAATACAGCATTATCAGGTCATGGACTGCAGTGGACAGGGCTGATGTGTGTATTATTATGATAGATGCAAATGACGGAGTTACCGAGCAGGACACCAAAATCGCCGGATATGCGCATGAACAGGGTAAGGCTTCAATTATCGCAATTAATAAATGGGATACTGTAACAAAAGAAACCGGAACATTGGAAGAATATCGTAAAAAAGTAATACAGGGCTTGGAGTTTATGAGCTATGCCCCTATAGTGTTTATCTCGGCAAAGACAGGCCAGAGGGTGGAGCGCTTGTTCGAGCTGATTGACTATGTCAATAACCAGGCTTCATTTAGGGTACAGACAGGGGTGCTGAATGATGTCTTGAATGATGCGGTTGCTATGGTTCAGCCTCCGTCTGATAAAGGGAAACGTCTTAAGATATATTATATGACTCAAGTTGGCGTTAAGCCACCCAGTTTTGTTGTGTTTGTTAATAGTGCCGATTTGATGCATTATTCTTACTCAAGATACCTGCAAAACACCTTGCGTAATAATTTTGGCTTTGAAGGTACGCCTATTCGTTTTACAATTAAAGAAAAGGGAGATAAATAGATGCCTGAAATGATTGTAATAGTATTTTCATCCATTATCGGTTATTTATTAGGTAGCGTGAATACCTCGATTATTATCGGGAAAATTGTATATAAGACAGATGTTAGAGAGCATGGCAGCGGTAATGCAGGGGCAACAAATGTATTAAGAACATTTGGTAAGGCAGCCGCCATTGCAGTAGTAGCGGGGGATTTTCTTAAGGGTGTATTAGCCTGTCTTATAGGGCGCTATGTATTTGGTGAGGTAAATCCGGGAACCGGTATATTTCTGGGAGAGTATTTTGCCGGATTTTTTGCGGTAATCGGGCATAACTGGCCTGCATATTTTGGCTTTAAAGGCGGCAAAGGAGTGATGACATCTTTTGCGGTGATTCTTATGTTCTCACCGGTAGCGGCATTAATATGCCTTGGAGCATTTATTGTTATTGTAGCAATAACGCGATATGTCTCTTTAGGCTCCATGTTAAGCGCAATACTGTTTCTGATTCTGATATTTATTTTTAAAGAACCGTTACCCATGATGCTAATCGGAACGGCACTGGTAGCTTTGATTATAATAAGGCATAGTGCAAATATTAAAAGGTTAGTTTCCGGGAATGAAAAAAAATTAAGCTTTAAAAAAGCCTAAGGAGAGATAAAAGAGATGTCTGTTGTATCAATTATCGGAGCGGGCAGTTGGGGGACGAGTCTGTCCATCCTTTTGGCAAAAAACGGGCATGATGTCTGCGTATGGTCCTTGTTTCAAGAGGAAGTGGATATGCTCAATAATAAGAGAGAGCATAAAAACAATCTTCCCGGAATTAAAATTCCGGAATCAATCAGGTTTACCTCCGATATAAAAGAATGTCTTGAAGGGCATGAATATATTGTTCTGGTTGTTCCTTCACAGGCGGTTCGGGAAACCTGCAGATTGCTTACATCCTATGTTAATAATGGTGATATAATTATAATCTGTTCAAAAGGTCTTGAAGAAAAAACCGGTTTGAGGCTTAGTGAGGTAGTGCTGAGCGAAATTCCAAAGATTCAACCGGTTGCCCTCTACGGACCCAGTCATGCTGAAGAGGTAGCCTCCGGAATTCCGACAACGGTTGTAGCTGCTTCTCCTGATTACGAAGCAGCCATAAAGGTTCAGGACCTTTTTATGTCAACCGCTTTCCGTGTTTATACAAGCCCGGATTTAATAGGAGCTGAAATAGGTTCCGCACTGAAGAATATTATTGCAGTGTGTGCCGGAATTTGCGATGGCTTAGGCTATGGCGATAATAGCAAGGCAGCACTTATGACCAGGGGTATAACTGAAATAGCACGTTTGGGTAAGGCTATGGGAGCCAGTCCAAAAACCTTTTCCGGTCTTACCGGTATCGGTGATTTAATTGTGACATGCACAAGCAATCACAGCCGGAATTTGCGGGCAGGAAGATTAATAGGTAAGGGGTATACTGTAAAAGAGGCCCAAGAAGAAGTTAAAATGGTGGTAGAAGGAATTTCCGCAACCTGTGCCGCAAAAGAAATAGCAGATAAATATAAGGTAAATATGCCGATAATTCAAGAAGCTTATAATATTCTCTTCAAGGAAAAGGATTGTAAAAAGGCTGTATATGACCTTATGACCAGAAGCCGCAAACACGAAACCGAAGACACCGGCTGGTGAGTTGTCGAGGGGATAGAGAGACCGGATGAAAAAATACATCATTTGTCATTTTGAGCGGAGCGAAGCGGAGTGAAAAATCTTTGCGTCAACATGAAGATCCTTCGCTATGCTCAGGATGACAAACAGGAACGACTTCTTCAGTAGTCTCGTATAGGGATTTGACAACTCAAATACTGGGAGAAAAATAATATGTATTCAGCTTTAGAGCAAGTAAAATTTAAACTAAAGGCATTGTCAATTTTTAGGAAATTATTAGATGACCGAGTTATGCAAGCCTTTATTGAAATGATAGATGAAAATGAAAGTGATACTGCTGTGAAAATTGACAAGTATGCTCATTTCATATATTTATTGTTTCAATCAAATGAAAATTTCACCGAATATGTTTGGCAGCGTATAGTATTTGATGAAAACATATACATACGTAAATATTCAAAAAAAGAGGCTGTTTCGCCTAGGCTGCAACAGTCGGTTAAACACGAGCTTAAAACATTGCAGGAAATCTCGCAAATAACAGCGCAGGATATAAAAAAAGAAATTAAGTATGATGTGTTTTTACCTGAATGGGCGACAAGATCCGAATATGACTTTATTAAAATGTACGAAGAACGGATAAAAAGCTTGTTTGCATTAGGGTATGGGATCTATGCAGGCCATACAGTGTTTACATACAGTAAAGGAGAAATTGTGCCGGTAAAATATCCTGACCGTATTAGGCTTTCAAATCTTACTGGATATGAACGGGAACGAAAAAAAGTAGTGGACAACACCATTGCCTTTATAGAAGGCAAACCGGCTGCTAACACTCTCTTATATGGAGATGCCGGAACAGGAAAATCATCGACAGTGAAAGCAGTTGTAAATGAATTTGCAGACCGGGGCTTACGAATGGTCGAGGTCAGAAAAGCCGATTTGCTTAGAATACCGGATTTAATTGAGCAGCTTGCCTATAATCCATTAAAATTTATTCTATTTATCGACGATCTGTCGTTTTCAAAGCATAATGAAGCCATTGGCGCATTAAAAGCCCTATTGGAAGGTACGGTTTCGGCTAGAACCTCTAATGTAATCATTTATACTACTAGTAATCGCAGGCATTTAATAAACGAAAGATTTGAAGATCGACAAGGAACCGATATTCATATAAATGAAACAATTCAAGAGCAAACATCTTTGTCAGATCGTTTCGGACTCTCAATCCTGTTTGCTAAACCCGCTAAAGATGAATATTTGCAGATTGTACATTATCTCATTAAACAATATGAAGTAAAAGAGCCGGAAAACATTGATTTACTTGCCGAGCGCTATGCTGTGGAACGTGGCGGACGCTCGGGCAGAACAGCACGCC
>CAZPIS010000023.1:0-11737 GCA_964586745.1 uncultured Ruminiclostridium sp. | reverse complement strand
AGGCTGATTGTAAATAATCAGCCCATCTAGTGTAATGGATGTCATGAGTCAATCGGTCATAAAAATCCGCAAATTCTGTATACATGTAAATACCTATAGCTTAAACTGCCTTGAATCTCTTCTTTCTGGACACAAGGCCTCCTATTCGCCCTGTTTCCTTTGAACTGAGACTTTTCCATCCTTCAGACTGAATTTTCTCCAACAGCCCCAGCTCTTTAGCTATCTCCAATTTAAGCTTTTCATCCTTCTTCATCATATTCCATCACCCCATGAGATATTATTGCCAATCATATTCATGGGTATTCAGCAATAATTAAATGCTCTTATTCTTTTATCCCGGCGATAACTTCTTGCATGGCTGTTTTCAGCTGGTTATCCTTATCATGGGGTATATCCTCTATTGAAGTAGTGTTAAACTCTTCACTCAGCGCGATTTCAACATCCGGCATAACCCCTTCTCCATGTATACTTTTGCCCGAAGGAGTAAAATACCTGGCTTTTGTATATTTAAGACCTCCACCGTTAGTAAAATCAATATCAATTTCCTGAACAAGCCCCTTCCCGAAAGTTTTTGTACCCACAATAGAACCCTTGTTATAATCCTGAATACAAGCTGCTAAAATTTCAGAAGCACTTGCGCTATATCCGTTCACAAGTATAGCTAAAGGCATATCCAGCTCTCTTTCGTCAGAATGTTGCTCATTTCTGTTTTTATGACGATCCTCTGTATACACAACTAAGCCCTTAGGTACAATTCTGTCCGCAATTCGGGCAACTTGATAATATGATCCTCCGGGATTGTCCCGAAGATCTATTACCAAGCCCTTTATCCCTTTGGCTATAAGGTTTTCAAGATGTGTCTCAAAATCTCTGTAAATGTCATCATCAAACTGTTTGATGTGTATATATCCTATATTATCATCCAATACCTCGCTTGAAATCCATGATATATTTATAGTCCGTCTTTCCAGTTCCATGTCTTTGTATTTTGCCTCACTCGGTCTATAAATTGTTATCCTTACCTTGGTATTCGGTATACCCTTAATTTTTTTTACTATCAGGTCGGCGTCTTTAATAGTTGTGACATCCTCGTTATCAACCTTTACAATTTTATCATTTTTTAATATACCTGCTTCTTTTGCCGGAGAATCAGCAAATACATCGGCAACGGTAAGAAGATAGTTTTCATCCATATGAACCGATACGCCAATTCCCACATAATTTCCCGACACACCTTCCAGATAAGCTTTCATTTCCTCCGGTGTATAGTAAACGGTATACGGATCCTTTACTCCCGACGAAAGGCCCTTTATTGCTGTACTGAATGCCTCATTAAAATCTACCTCTTGATAGTAGTTATTCTCCAGTACATTCTTAACTTTATTAAATGCCTCGATGTTCAACTCATCTACTTGATCAGTATCAAAGTATATTGCATTTTGAGGCTTGAACCAATCTTTAATGGGCTTGGATGTAAAAACACTCCATGACATCAAATGTATAACCGAAAAAAAGTAACCTAAAAAGAACACCACAACCAAGCATATTGGTAAGATAACAGAAAGTAATATTTTTTGCTTTCTTCTCATTAAAACAACCCTTCTTAAGCTTAATTATATCTATTTTACATCCTATGCTATCAATTTTCAAACCATGTTAGTCATAAGAATGATATCCAAAGAATAAGGAAATTATTTTTATTCTATCAAATAAAAATAGCTACTCGCATTCGCTCCTTGTAAACAATGTAACTTCTTGGGCAAGCCTTGCATGGGTGTTACTATTGTTTCCTTTGTCGCTGCGCTCCTTGTAAACAATGTAACGACCGCCGGGCATGGATGCCCTAGTGCCGCAGTGCCATGGACGGCAAGGAGCGGCCTTCAAAAAAAGAGCTTTTGTTTTGCAAAAGCTCTTGTATGTCCGTATTTAATCTTATTTTTTACCTGTTACATAATTTACAGGATTTTGTCGCACACCGTTTTTTCTTACCTCAAAATGTAGGTGTGGACCGGTAGATAAGCCTGTGCTTCCGACCTTTGCAATAACATCTCCGGCGGCAACCGTTTGGCCTTCCTTAACCAGTATCCCGCCATTTTTAATATGGAAATATAATGTAGTAATCCCGCCACCATGGTCGATAATAACAGTATTACCCGATCCTCCGCTTCTCCATGTCGCGCAGATAACTTTTCCGCTGGCCGCCGCGTGAATGGGTGTTCCGGAAGGAGCGCCAATATCAATGCCACCATGGAACTTTTTATACTTTAAAATAGGATGCATACGATTTCCAAAGGCAGAACCAATTTTATAATAGCCCGGCAATGGCCATTGCATAACTCCACCGGTATAAGCACCTGACGAAGATAGCTTCCTGATTAATTTTTCCAGCTCTTTTGAATCGGCTTCCAGCTCATCTTCTGCCTTTTCAAGAGCTTTAATGGCTTGCTGGGTCTTTTTCACTTCTTTTTCGGCTGCCGAGCGAGATACCTCAAGCTTAGCTATTTCTCCCAGCATAGCTTCCAATTGCTCTTGTGCATTATCTTCTTCTTGCTGTTTGAGTATCTTAAGATCACAAATTTCTTTCTGCTTATCCTCCAAGCTTTTAAGCAAATCTTGGTCAAACTGCGAAAGCATCTTTAACATATGGCTTTTTTTGAACATATCTTCAAAGCTGTTACATTGAAGTAACAGATTTGTCTCAGCTTTTGTTTTTGAATTTATGTAGAGGGTAACCATTCTTTCCTGAAAAAGCTTCAGCTCTGCCGCATATTCTTCCTCGGATAGTCTTATGGCTTCTTCAAGAGATGCTATGGCAGATTCGATGTCTTTAATCTGTGCTTCTATATCACTTTTTTCATAGCCCTTTTTTTCTAAATCGGCTATGACATTTTTTCTATATTCCTGACTATTTATAAGGTTTTGTTTTTCTTTCTTCTGCTGATTTTTAATGGAGTCGATCTCTTTTTGTGTCTGTTGTAACTCTTTTTTCGCATCATCTATTGAACCTGCAAAAGATGTGAAAACAATCGTCGTCATCAATACAAACGACATCAACACCGCTAATATTCGCTTTATCATATGTAACTGCCCCATCCTTTCAATAAAGTTGGCTGCATATGAAAAATTACCAACAAATATACATAAATTAACTTACAATTTTATTACAATTGCTCATTACATTATAACTTCAAAATGCTATACATTCAAGTGTTTTCTGACAGAAAGTAAACTCCCTATTCCGCCTATAACAATTCCGAATATTGAATAGATTATAAAAATCCTTAATGCCACCGGACCAAATTCTAAAATTTTAAGTGTGGACAGCTTGAGATTTGCCAATATGACATTTATCACACCCTGAAGCCATTGGTAAGCCTGTGATGTAAGAATAAAAGATAAAAGAGCTCCTATAAAGCCTATGAGAAGACCTTCAACTATAAATGGCCATCTTATAAAGCTATCCAATGCCCCTACATATTTCATAATTTCTATCTGATGTCTCCGCGCAAAAACTGTAAGCCTGATTGTATTTGAGATAAGAAATATGGAGATAACCATGAGAACTATTAATACCGCCATTACTATGTAATTAAAAATCTTTAGGATTCCCTCAAGCTTATCGAGCTCCTCCTTACCGTATCCTATTCCGTTATTATCATTAACGCCGTCAAAAGCTGATATTTTTGCAATCAACTCCTCACTGTTATTGGGATCGGCAAGCTTGATATAAAATGACTCAGCGGCGTTATCCACACTGAATCCCTCTAGAAGGGTATCATCATTAAGGCTGTCCTTAATACTTTGATACATCTGTTCTTTGCTTTCATTCCTAAACTCTGATATAATTCCGGCGGCCTTTTTTTCTTCAATAAACCCGACCACTTCTTCTCTCTGATAATTAGTTGCATTTACATTCAAAAACACTGTGATCTCTAAATCCTGCTTCATAGCTTCGATATTAGAGCTTATATTAATAGCAATAAGAAGTATAATCCCCAGAAAAAACAAGGCTGCTATTACTGTCATTATTGATGCAAATGACATCAGCTTGTTTTTTATAACATTGGTTGTACCTTCTTTTACAAGAAGCTTCATAGTTCTAATCTTCATCGGAATAAGATCCTTTCTGCACGTCGCTCTTGATTTCCCCATGATCAAGAGTAATAACACGTTTTTTCATGGCATCCACAATTCCTTTTTCGTGGGTTGCCACAACTACAGTCGTACCGCGCTGATTAATCTCCTCAAGAAGACTCATAATCTCATTTGAGGTTTTTGGATCCAAATTTCCTGTGGGTTCATCAGCAATCAAAACGGCGGGATTATTAACTAATGCTCTGGCAAGCACAATTCTCTGCTGCTCCCCGCCTGAGAGCTGATTAGGATAAGCCCTGGCCTTTTTGCTTAAACCTACAAGGCCCAACGCAAGAGGAACCTGTCTTCTTATTTCTCTTGCTGTAGCCTCTACGATTTGCATAGCAAAAGCGACATTATCATATGCCGTTTTATTTGGTAATAATCTAAAATCCTGGAAGACAACGCCTAAACTGCGTCTAAGATAAGGTATTTCCGAATGCACCATATCATGCACGCTATAACCGTTGACATAGACCTCACCTTCAGTAGGAACCTCTTCATGCATTATGAGTTTTAAAAATGTTGACTTTCCTGAGCCACTGGCCCCTATAATAAAAACAAATTCGCCTTTTTCTACCCTGACAGTAAGGTTTCTAAGCCCGATCACTCCGTTGGAATATACCTTCGTTGCATCTACAAACCTAATCATGTTATTTCCCCCATAAAAATCAGAGAAGGAAAATTACTTCGATACATCATCAAGATAACGTTTTACCATCATAGCAACCTTAAAATAAATTGCATCATCAAATTTTCTTAAATCCATCCCTGTTATTTTTTGTATTTTATCCAGCCTATACACCAGTGTGTTTCGATGAATAAACAGCTGACGGGATGTTTCACTTACATTCAGGTTGTTTTCGAAGAATTTTTGTATAGTAATCATTGTTTCAGAATCAATAGTTTCAAAAACGCCTTCTTTAAAGATCTCGTTTAAAAAGAGGCGGCAAAGAGTCGTCGGCAATTGATAAATGAGACGTCCAATACCCAGATGATTATAATCAACTATATTCTTTTCAGACTCAAAAATTTGCCCTATTTTTAATGCAGTCTGAGCATCCTTATAGGAACGGGCTACATCTCGAAGGCTTTCCGCTTCGGTACCTATTCCGATATTTGCTTTTATCATAAGCTCGCTGCTTAGGGTATCTATAATAATTCTTGCCTTTTTATGGACCTCATTATTATCCTCTTTATCTCTTAGCTCCTTAATAAGAACAGAATTCTGATCATCCAGCAAGATAATATAATCCTTGCTGTTGTTAGGAAATAAACTCTGTATAATATTATAGGCATATAATTCTCTGGTTTTTTCAGTTCTGACCAAGTATACAATTCTTCTGCAATCGTTCTTGACTCTCAGTTCTTTGGCTCTGATAGTAATGTCGCCGGGAAGGATGTTTCCTAAAAGCACATTTTTCATGAAATTGCTTTTATCATACTTTTCATCATAATAGAGCTTTGCATTCTCCAGGCTTATTGATATCAACTCAGACATGCTCTTTCTTTCCGGATGATTTGTTATCAGATATAAAACAAAATCCAGACGACCGTTATAAAAAATCTTTTTCATCACCATATCTGACTTTTCAATATAAGTAGAATTTGAATTCAAAAAGTCAGCACAATTTTCATGAACCATACCGATTTCTTCTTCGACTGTACTGGCAATAATAACCCCGGAACCGTCGGTTATACCAAAATCGTACCCGATGGCATCACGGATTCTCTGCACAACAGTTTGAAAAACCTTGAAAGCCAATAAAACAACCCCCAATTAGTGAAAATCCCAATCATTTTGCTTTAATTATACACAAAAACAATCTAGGGTACAACTTTTTTTGGCGCAAACGGTTTTTAATACGGTTTTTACTGTATTAAACCTTATTCATTTAAAAGCACGCACTCAGAAAACACAATGCGTATTGTGTTCAGCAGCTCCTTATTCTTGAAGAAAAGCGAATTATGGATAAAAATCCTTACGGGCGCACAAGTAAGAAGAAACCCTATCATAAAATCGTCATCTTCAATAATAGGATTACTTGACTGAATTCCAAACCCACTTATAACATCCTCCGGTATTTCAAATGGTTTTGTTCCTTCCACTTTATAGGATCCGTTTTTCTGAACAAAAACATGCAGCTCCGGAACCCTCGGCACTTGCATTCTAACAAATGTCGTTAACAGATTAATATATTCCTCATATTGTTTTTCAACGAAAAATTGCTTAATAGACCTTTCAACCTCAGTTTCAAGATTTTTAACATAGTCGCCGAGTCTGAAGGTCACAAATCCTTCCAAGGTTATTTTATCCGCGTTTTTTAAATATTCAACTATTTTCGTCGATATCAGCCTTCTTCTTGACTCAATCAAGCTATCTGTATTGCTCTCATAGTGTGTATAAAGCCTTATACAAGCAATACGGTAAACCTCATCCCTGTCACTTTTTAAAAGTCCTTCGCATACACGGGCTATTATCTTCTCTAAAATGTTTTTTTCATAAGATTTAAGAATGTATTCAGCCAGCATATCAGATAAATGGTTCAAAACCACTAAATATTTTCTGCCATTTTTCTTTATACACCCGTCAAAAAGAATGTTCAGACAATTTTCTTCCTTGCTGACTACTACCCTGAACGGATTTCGTACATTCATTTCAAATCTTTTTTCCAGATAACAAGCCAATCCTCCTATGTCTTTCACGCAGTCTACCCTTAAGGATGGCATTCTCTCACATCCCTTCAGGTGTATTATATGTAAATCTCATTGTCCGTTATACAGAAGTTAAAGGAAATAGTCCGCCCGAATCGATGAGGTTTCCTTCGGCAAGAGAGATAACATTTTTTCCGTGCTTTATACAGAATTCAAAGATAGTTTCAGCACTTTTTAGAGTGCTTATATCTCCAAAAAAAGCAATTTCTTTATCAGATATTAAACCTGAACAGCCTCCAATAAAACCATAATCATAACCCTCCAGAATTATATTTTTCTGAGGGGGAATCAGTAGAGAATCAATTCCTGCTTCAACGGCTTTCATATGGATTTGCATATCAGCGGTAATCACTGCTTCCTGCGAAACAACTGCGGTTGAACATTTTGCATATCCCTGCTTAATGGGGTGAACCTTGATATTATTTTTTACAAAAAACTCGAGAATTATTGGATCGGTATATTTTGGATTTAAAAACGCATTTTCCCCTACTATTGCGCAATTGTAAGCAACATCAAAAGGATAAAGATCTTTAACCCTAACAGAGCCTCTTATTACTTCAAAGCCAAGTTCTCTAAGCTTTGTCACAGTGTTTTCCGACATATCGGGAGTACATATAAAAACTCCCTTTCCGATATTTACCATCTGCATATCCGGATGGCAAGATAACGGTAAGGGCAACGATGGATGGGTTTCTGTGTAAATAAGCTCTATTCCAAACTTCATTAATGATTCTATAATTTTTTCCGATATATCCCCAGATATAATCGCGTCAGTTACTTTCCCCGACGGCAGATACAGATTTACAAGGGTTTTATCCATTTTATCACATCCCTTGTTTTATGAGCATATCTTATTACTATCCGCACCTCCTGTTATGAGCCGGCCGGATCAAAGTGCGGTTCTCATATGCCGCACCTGTATTTTATTGCAGGTGCGGTTAAAGCATTTATAAGTACAGTTACAGTTTTAAAAATACGATATACCTTTTTAGCCTAGTATTCTATTGTGTCTAATGCAGACTTAAGCTCTCCTACAAATTCTAATGGAATGGCTACACCCTTTTGGCTTGGTCTGTATTCATCACTCTTACTATCATACCAGAAAGTACGTATATCCACATAAGATTTGTTGTTTTTTGACACTTTTTTAATCTGAATTTCTTCTCTGCTGTTTTTTACAAACTTGCTTATGAGTTCTTCAGAATCCCAAAAATCTGCCATAACTACCTCCAAAACATTAATTATATACCAAACCAAGCTATAGCTTAAATTTGCTTTGCTGTTTATTATATCACAGAAATAATCAATCATTTCAATAAATAAGGGGAATTTTTTTTAAATTTCTGCTAACAATAAATCATTGAAGGTGGCATTTGCCGCCTGAAATAAATAAAAGGAGTCAGAAATATGAGAACACCGATTGACAAAATTGCACTTTTGCTCGTTATCATAGGGGCTCTTAACTGGCTGCTGGTGGGTCTTTTTCAGTACGATCTCGTTGAAGCCATATTTGGTATGGCAACTTGGGGAACTAGTGTTGTATATTCAATAATAGGTATTGCAGGACTATACTGTATTAGTCTTCTCTTTAGAGATGTACCGGTTGTTGATTAGACACAGAAAAGGATCCTTCTGTAAAACTCGGAAACACAGTGTTTCCGAGTTTTTCAATAAAGCGGTGCCGATTATTCAATAGCGACCCTCTGCCAATAAAGTCTTGCTAATTTGTTTATGCGCAGAAAGAATTACCCTCATTATCTAATATTTCAATTATCACAGAAAGCCCTATTTTGTCTTCGAATTTTATGGACGAAACAAAAAGACCCAGAATCTGAAGAGCTTCGTTAAAATCTCTTTGCATACGGCTTCTTACTATATCGCAAACGATAGTATCCATGCTGAAATCCGGCTCCTCTTAAATCATATAATAATCTTTTTTTCTAAGATTATTATATGATATTTCCCCTACAATATCATATTTTTACTTCAAAATTTTTATTTCGATACGACGATTCTTTTGACGTCCATCAGGGGTGTTGTTATCCCCAACAGGTCTGTACTCACCATTTCCGGTAGCGGTAAAAAAAGTAGGATTAAGGTTTTCGACCTCCACAAGATACCTTACCACATTGGTGGCTCGTGCTGTAGAAAGCTCCCAGTTTGTATCATATCTCTTATTTGTCATAGGAACATTATCAGTGTGCCCGGAAATCATAATTTCATTTTCCATTTCTCTAAATGACAGCGCTAATGAGGATAATACCGTTTTCCCTTCGGACACTATATCAGCACTTCCGGGATCAAAGAAAATTTCCTGATCAAGACGAATCAGAAGGTAATCCTTTTCCTCCACAACCTGTACCTTATCAGAAATTCCCTGTTCCTCTATGGTATCTCTTATATCATTTTTTGCCTCATCAAACTCTTTATCCTTCAATTTTTCTTCGGCATTAACAACCATTTCCTCTGCATCTTGAATATACTTTTCCTTACGCTCTGCCTCAGCTTCTTCACTGTCATACTTGGTATAGTCAAAAGCTATAATACTATTATTGCTACTGTCAATAATCGATTCTCCACCTTTTAAATTAAGCATTGTATACGACAGACTTGCCGCAATCTCATCAAACTTATTCTGGTCTACAGTTGCCATAGAAAACAACAGAACAAAAAAGACTAACATATTTGTGACCAAATCACCGTATGTTGCCATCCATGCCGGTGCGCCGGCCTCTTCAGGCTCTTTTCTTCTTGCCATAACTTCACCTGTTTCCTTTTATGCTCCCGGGCCTTCTTGTTTCTCCTGTCCTTTTGCCGCTGCTTCATACGCAGCTCTCTGATCTGGTGATAAAAAGGTCTTTAGCTTATGCTCCATCAATCTGGGATTCTCACCTGATTGAATGGAGAGAACTCCTTCCATCATCATTTCCCTAAGCCTAATCTCTTCGGAGCTATTCCCTCCGAGCTTATTAGCGATAGGATTACAAACAAAGTTAGCCAAAAGACTTCCGTATAATGTAGTTACCAATGCTAGCGCCATAGCAGGTCCTATGCCTGACGGGTCATCAAGAGTTTTCAGCAAATTAATAAGGCCTAAAAGAGTACCAATCATACCCCATGCAGGGAATTGAGCGCTAAGTGTTTTGAAATAGCTCTGGGCATTCTGGTGCCTTACTGCCATACTATCAATATCCAACTGCATCGTGGTTTTTACGATTTCGGCCTCAATACCGTCAACTACAAGCTCCATAGCCTTTTTTAGAAAATCGTCCTTCAACTCGCTCTGAGCTGATTCCAATGCCAAAAGGCCTTCCCTTCGTGCTTTCTGGGAAAGATCTACCAAAGTACTTATAGTGCTCATAGCTGATGACCGAGGTTCTTTAAATATTAAGGGAATTACTTTCAAAGCTCTTATGGTATCACTAAGCGGAAAACTCATTATAGTAGAAAACAAACCGCCACCCATAGTTACTATCATAGAATCAACGTCTATAAAACTCGATATGTCGCCGCCGGTCATCATACTATATAATACTACGCCTATTCCAGCTACAAGACCTATTATTGTTCCAAGATCCATCATTTCACCTGCTTTTGTAAACTTAACAAATTTATCTTCGAGATTTTATTAGTCGGTATAATAATAAAGTAGTATTTCCAAAGCATATATCGGCATAAAGAGTAGTTTATTTAATCTCAATATCTAAGAAAAATTTGCGTGTTACGGCCGCAAAAAATGAGAAGCACTTGACTTCTCATTTTAAATTGCATATCAACTGACCCTGTTATATTATTTTCTTTTCAGAAGCGCTTTGGCCTTTTCTAGTATATTTTCCGGTGTTAACCCGTATTTTTGTACCAATTCATAAGGCTTTCCAGATTCTCCGAAGGTGTCATTTAGACCCACCATTTCCATCGGAACCGGAAAATTTTTAACCACGACCTCAGATACTGCGCTTCCTAATCCACCAAGCAAATTATGTTCTTCGCAGGTTATTATTGCGCCTGTTTCCTTAGCCGCTTTAATAATAATATCACTGTCTAAAGGTTTAATGGTATGAATATCGATCACTCTCGCCGAAATACCTTCCTGTTTGAGCGTCTCCGCCGCTTTCAAAGCAGGATCCAGTAAGAATCCTGTTGCAATTATTGTAAGATCATTGCCATCTTTTATCCGGATTCCTTTACCGATTTGGAATTGGGTCCCGGATTCATAAATAACCGGCACATCCAAGCGACCGAGTCTTAAATACACGGGGCCGTACATTTCAGCCGCAAGCTTAACCAGCGCAGCAGTAGAAACTGCATCAGCCGGTGATATAATAGTCATGCCAGGAATCGCGCGCATGAGTGCGATATCCTCCAACATTTGGTGGGATGCTCCGTCCTCGCCGAGAGTTATTCCCGCATGGGTCGCCCCGATTTTTACATTCAGATGGGGGTATCCTATAGAATTTCTAACAGAGTCATAGGCTCTTCCCGCTGCAAAAACTGCAAAGGTGCTTGCAAAAACAGTTTTCCCGCAACTTGCCAATCCAGCAGCCATTGCCATCATATTTCCTTCTGCTATGCCGATGTTGAAATGCCTTTCAGGATACTGTTTTTGAAAGAAATCCGTTCTTGTTGACTTTGAGAGGTCAGCATCTAAAACAACTATATTTTCATTCTGCCCGATTTCGGCTAGAGCTTTACCATAAGCCACCCGGGTTGCAATATTTTCTGACATATTAAGTTCCTCCTTACACCATACCGTTGATTATAGTTTACAGACTGTTAAAATAAGCATTCAATTCAGCCAGAGCCTGCTCAGCCTGCTCCTTTTTCGGAGCACTACCATGCCATGAAGCCTGATTTTCCATATATGAGACGCCTTTGCCTTTAATTGAAT
>CAZPIS010000022.1:0-11919 GCA_964586745.1 uncultured Ruminiclostridium sp. | reverse complement strand
GGTAACGGGTGATGTTATTATAATTAATAAGTTAATATATCTATAGGTTAATTATAGGGGGTCAGTTTATATGTACATTGAAAGCGTTCTTGATATTATCGGTAATACACCAATGTTAAGTCTTAGAAAGTTAACCGGCGGTAATATTTTTGCCAAGGCTGAATTTTTAAACCCGGGAGGAAGCATAAAAGACAGAATAGCCAAATACATGTTAGAAGAGGCAGAAAAAAAAGGCAAACTAAAGCCCGGTATGACAATCATGGAGCCCACTTCGGGTAATACCGGTATCGGTTTGGCTCTTGCAGGGGTTCAAAAAGGCTATCGTGTTGTGATTGTGATGCCTGAAAACATGAGTGAGGAAAGAAAGAAGATCATAAAGGCTTTTGGAGCAGAGCTTGTGCTTACTCCGGCAAAAGAGAGTATTGCAGGTACAATAGATGAAGTCCACAGAAGAACCGCAGAAGATCCTACAATATTTGTACCCCAACAATTTGAGAATGCTGATAATCCAAAGATTCACTATTTAACAACAGGACCGGAAATATGGAACCAGCTTGATGGAAAGGTTGATATCTTTGTTTCAGGTCTGGGAAGCGGCGGTACTTTGGCAGGTACCGGAAGATTTCTTAAAGAAAAAAATCCAAATTTAAAGTTAATTGCTGTTGAGCCTAAGAATGTCTCGGCTTTGTTAGGACATGAACCTGGACTACACAGTATTCAGGGAATAGGAGACGGGTTTGTACCGGCCGTTTTGGATAAGAGTCTTGTGGACGAGGTTATTGAAGTAACTGACGAAGATGCTATAAACACTGCGAGAAATTTAGCCCGAGTTCAGGGGTTGCTTGTGGGTACTTCTTCGGGGGCAAATGTGTGGGCAGCATCACAGATTATGAACAAATGGGGTAAAGACATAGTCATAGCAACAGTATTGGCTGACAGGGCTGAGAGATATTTCAGCACGGCATTGATTTAATAATTTTCTGGTAAAAATAATTTAATTGCTTAATAATAATGTCTCTTTCTTAAATAATGAAAGGCCTTTTCCAGCTGACTTTAAATTGTTAGGTGTTAGTTTTCAATTTCTGATATCCTTAGCTTTATATACAATCTCCCCATTAATTATGGTATACAAAGTTTTTGTAAAAATATCCATGGGATGTCCGTTAAATATTGCAATATCCGCATCTTTTCCTACCTCTAAGCTTCCCACCCTGTCAGCTACATTACATATTTCTGCTGCGTTAATTGTTATTGCCTTCAGCCCCTCCTCTACCCCTAAACCTTCCCGGGCTGCAAAGGCGGCACAGATAATCAAATCCTGTATCCTTGTCACCGGATGGTCGGTTATTACAGCAACCTTAATGCCCTCTTTGCTTAAAATACCCGGAGTCTTAAAATCTAAATTTCGTGTTTCCACCTTATTCCTTGTAGACAATGAAGGACCAATACTAGCAGGAAATCCGGATTCTTTTATTTCCCCGGCAATAAGATGCCCCTCGGTACAATGGTCCAGCGTCAGATTAAGGTCAAATTCCTTTGCTAATCGTATAGCTGTCAGGATATCATCCGTCCTGTGAACATGAGCCTTAAGAGGTATTTTTTTCTCAAGCACCGGTATCCAGCACTCTTTTCTGAAATCCTCATCGAAGCTGTCACCATTTTTTTTTGAATTCTGCTTTTTAGTATAATATTTTTTCGCTTCAAAGAGTTCTTCCCGTAGCATAGCGCCTATTGCCATACGTGTTGTAGGCATCTTGCTCTTACTGTCATAATTAGACTTTGGGTTTTCACCGAAAGCAACCTTCATTGCCGCAGGATCTAAAACCACCATTTTATCTATTGATCGTCCATATGCTTTTATAAATACAAACTGTCCTCCAACGATATTAGAGCTTCCCGGGCCGACCATAAGCCCTGTTATCCCTGCACTCAGAGCATTATGAAAGGCTGAGTCCATCGGGTTTATCGCATCTAAAGCTTTCAGGTAAGGTGTGATTGGCTCATTCTTCTCATTGCAGTCATCACCTTCAAATCCTTTTCTTTCTTCAATTATGCCAACATGGCAATGTGATTCTATAAATCCCGGGAGTACCCAACAATTGCTTGCATCAATAATTTCAGAAATATCTTTTTCATTCGTACTTATTTTATCGCTTATTTCTACGATTTTTTTATCATTGATTAATATACTCCCTTTATCATAGGTCAATCCGGCCATGGTCAGTATTTTCCCATTCTTTATCAGTAACATAAATTCTCCTTATAAGAAATAAACTTTTGTTTCTTTATTCTTAACATTACTAAAAATACTATGCTTTTAATTCTCCGTTCATCCTTTGCAGAATATTTTTTGCTTTAAATATCAGACTTATGAATAATACGATGAAATTTTCCCCATATTATAGCTTGAGGAGGTGATAACATGGAAAAAAACAACAGGCAAAACAGAAATGATGAAAACCGCGACAATAATAACAACAATAACAACAACAATAATAATAATCAAGACAACAGGAACAACAATCAAGACAATAGGAATAATAGGCGCTAATATCAATAGTCGAACAAGTCGCGCTCGCTTTGCAGTCCATGCTCCGCTTTAAATCATTGCAGGCACGCCGCTTAGTGAAATTGCTTAACTAATACTAAACTTGTATACAAAACAGTTTTTTCACAGTCTGTCGCACACAAACCGTGCGCAATAAAGAATGGCCCGGAATGATTATATGTTTATTCCAAGCCATTCTTTATTTATAATTCCATCATCCTTAGCATCCTCTCCCTCTTACCAAATGCCTGTGTCGACCTATAAATTCTTCACTGCACTTCTTTCCGTTTATGAATGACTTTATCACTTTCATGGTTCTACAGCGTTTTCAAAATAACTTTTCGGTCGATAATATTTAATGGCAAATATATTCAGTGTATAATAAACTGGGTACGAGGAGGTTTATTATGGAGAATAAAAAAAAGGCCTTCGTTTTGGGAATGGCGAAAAGCGGGTATGAAGCGGCAAAGCTTTTAGTTGATAAAGGCTACGATGTAATTGTGAATGACGCAAATAAGGAACAGCGTCCGGAACATATTAGCGAATTACAATCAATGGGGATTAAGCTTGCTCTGGGAAGTCACCCAGAGGAAATCTTTGACCATACCTTCGAGCTGCTGGTTAAAAATCCCGGAATACCCAATAACCATTTATATGTTAAGAAAGCCCATGAATTTTCCATACCGGTTATTAATGAATTGGAGCTGGCCTACAGATATTTCCCTAAAGGCCTTAACATTATCGGAGTAACAGGTACTAACGGCAAAACCACAACAACCACAATAATTTATAAGCTTTTAAAGGAAGCCTCTAAAGATGCCTATCTAATGGGTAATATCGGATTTCCGGTGTGTTCTTTTATTCCTATTCTTAAGGCTGGTGATATTGCCGTTATGGAGGTATCAGACCATCAATTGTGCAATGTTATTGAGTTTAAAACAAACATATCGGTTTTGACAAATATATCTGAGGCCCATATAGACTTTCACGGCTCCTATGATGCATACAAGAATATGAAAAGAAAAATATTCAACCATCATACCAAGCAAGATATCGCCGTTTTAAACTACGATGATAAAGAATCTCTTGAGCTTGCCGAAAATATAAAATCTTATAAAAAGTATTTTTCATCACATCAAATAAACGGAAACGGCTGTTCAATAGTCGATGGTTATATCTGTTATGAAAATGACAGAATAATAGCCCTTAGTGACCTTAAGCTAAAGGGAAGTCATAATTATGAGAACGTTATGGCAGCAATAACGGTGGTTAAGGAATTCGGTGTTGATAACCAAAGTATTGTTAATGTGCTGAAAGTATTCGGCGGTGTTGAGCACAGACTGGAATATGTAACAACAATAAATGATGTTGATTTTTATAATGATTCAAAATCCACCAACATTACTTCAACCCAGATAGCCTTATCCTCTTTTGAAAAGCCCATAACTCTCATGCTGGGCGGTTTGGACCGGGGCCATAGTTTTAGCGGACTTAAAGACTATTTGAAAAATGTTCGGCTAATTGTGGCATATGGTGAAACAAGAGAAAGAATAAATAATTTTGCACGGGAATGCGGTATCTCCTGCAAGACTTTTGAGACCCTTGAGGAAGCAACAAAATCAGCCTTTACTTTCTCCAAACCCGGCGACGTTATTCTTCTGAGCCCTGCATGCGCATCATGGGACCAGTATGAAAACTTTGAAATCCGCGGAGACATGTTTAAAAAGTATGTTTCTCAGCTATGAGCCATAGAGTATTTTTTCGTAGTTTCCCAGTGTAATTTGATCTATTACCTGAACTCCGGATTTATAAAAGGTCACCTTTCCCTTTTTATCTGTTTGTTTTAAAAGGTTATTACTCTTTAATATTTTCATCAGATGATTTACTGTTCCTCTGTTACCGTCAATAATGTCAATATTCTTTGGTATACATTCTTCCAAAGCCTGCCTGAATAGAGGAAAGTGAGTACACCCAAGAACCAAGGTACCATACCTATCAATATTCTCAGGCAATATCTCTTTTATATACTCCGTAACTTCCTGCCCATAAAAAATAAATCGTTCGGCGAACTCTACAAGCTTTGATGCGGGCAGCCTATCAACAATATGTCCGGCGTCAAATCTTGTAATAAGGTTTTGAAATTTCTCTTCCTTGAGTGTAAGGGCTGTTGCAAGAACAAGTACACGTTTACCGCCATTGCTGTTTTTCTCAACAGCGGGTTTTACGGCCGGTTCCATGCCTATTACCGGAAAACCGTACACCTCTCTTAAATCTCTTACAGCAGCACTTGTAGCCGTATTACATGCAATTACAAGGGCTTTTATTTTTCTTGTATTAAGGTATTTGACAGCATCGAAAGTAAGCTTCTTTACTTCTTCTTTAGTTTTTGTGCCATAAGGAGCATTGTCAGAGTCAGCATAATATATATAATTTTCGTTCGGTAAAAGCGTTAGAGCCTCTCTCAGCACCGACAGACCGCCAATTCCGGAATCGAAAAAACCGATACTCATAATATATCCCACCATTACAAATTTATATGGTTCATATATACCAGCATTTATTCTATCATATTAGAACAATAGTATAAATCATCCCCGCTTCTTTTTGTGGTGGGTATAATTAATAGTGCATTTTGGTCTCCTTTAATATATAATTTTTATCGATAACAATAGATTTCTTAATTTATTTATATAAGAACATCTGCTTATTATACTAGGAGGATTATTAATGATAAAAAAGCTTTTGCCCAGCTTGGGCATTTATAAAAAGCATGCCATATTGACACCTCTCTTCGTAATCGGAGAGGTAATTCTTGAGATTTTCATACCTTTTCTTATGTCAAAAATAATAGATGTGGGAATAAAGAACGGTGATACCAATTATATACTTAAAATAGGCGTACTTATGATAATAATGGCACTGTCTTCCTTGTTATTCGGAGTGCTTGCAGGAAAATTTGCCGCTACGGCCAGTGTGGGCTTCTCCAAGGGGCTTAGGAAAACTCTTTTTGAAAAGATACAGATGTTCTCCTTCGCCAATGTGGATCGCTTCAGTACTGCCTCTCTTATCACAAGACTGACTACTGATATTAACCATACCCAGATGGCTTTCCAAATTTCAATAAGAATGCTTGTAAGAGCACCAATAATGCTAATAAGTGCTACACTGATGGCCTATACTATAAATCCAAGGCTTTGCATAATATTTTTGGTTGCCATACCTCTTTTGAGCACTGCTCTGTACCTTATTGGCACCAAAGCTTTCCCACTTTTCAGGGCAATGCTTAAAAAGTATGACAATATGAATGCTATGGTTCAGGAGAATCTTATAGGTATTAGAGTTGTTAAAGCCTTTGTGCGCGAAAACCACGAAAACGAGAAATTCAGGCAGGCTGCCGATGCTGTCCGTTTAGCGCAGCTGAAAGCAGAAAAGCTGTTAGTTTTGAATATGCCATTGATGCAATTTGTAATGTACGCATGCATGATTGCAATTTCATGGTTTGGCGGAAATATGATAATCAGAAGTGAAATGGAAACCGGCGAGCTTATGAGCTTCATAAGCTATGTGACTCAAATTTTGGTTTCACTTATGATGATTACTATGGCCTTTGTTATTATTGTTATGTCAAGAGCCTCTATAACCCGAATCACTGAAGTGATTGATGAAGAAATTGATATCAAGGATAACGCAACCGATAATAATCTTCTAGTGGAAGACGGTTCAGTTGTATTTGAACATGTCGATTTTAGCTACGGCAAAAACAAAGATAACTTAACCTTATGTGACATTAATTTAAAAATAAAATCCGGTGAGACCATCGGCATTATCGGCGGCACAGGATCGGCAAAGACAACGCTGGTTCAGCTTATACCAAGACTTTATGATGTAATGGACGGTAGACTTCTTGTTGGTGGGCATGATGTGAGAGAATATCGCCTTGATACATTAAGAAACTCGGTAGCAATGGTGCTTCAGAAGAACGTTCTTTTTTCCGGGACAATAAAGGATAACTTAAAATGGGGTAATGAGAACGCCACCGATGAAGAAATATTCGAAGCTTGTAAAGCGGCTCAAGCATATGATTTTATAAGGTCTTTCCCCGATGGATTTGAAACTCAATTGGGTCAGGGCGGAGTAAATGTCTCCGGCGGTCAAAAACAACGCCTGACTATTGCAAGGGCTTTGCTGAAAAAGCCAAAAATACTCATTTTGGATGACAGTACCAGCGCTGTTGATACTGCAACTGACAGCAAAATCAGGCAGGCCTTCACCCAAAAAATTTCGAATACCACCACTATTATTATTGCGCAGCGTATTGCCTCGGTGTGCGAAGCTGACAGAATTATAGTAATGGATGACGGAAAAATAAATGCCATCGGCACCCACGATGAACTATTAGCCACAAATTCCATCTATCGTGAAGTCTATGAATCACAGCAGAAGGGAGTTGCATAAGTATGCCGGGACCGGGATTTAATCGTAAAGCTATAGCTAAGCCTAAAAACGTAGGTAAAATATTAAAAAGACTTATTAAATATATGTCCGTATATAGATATCAGCTTATTATTGTAGGGATTCTGATAATTTTCAGCTCTCTTGCGGGAGTAGCCGGAACTTATTTTCTAAAGCCTGTTATAAATAACTACCTAGTGCCTTTTATCGGAAAAGATAGCCCTGATTTATCGGGTCTTGTTTCAATTCTGACTTTAATGGGCGCAATATATTTATTTGGTGTATTATCATCCTATCTTTATGCAAGATTGATGCTCAATATTTCCACCGGAACTCTGAAAAGAATGCGGATTGAATTGTTTTCACATATGGAATCCCTGCCTATAAAGTACTTTGATACGCATACCCATGGTGAGCTTATGAGCAGGTACACCAATGATATAGATACTCTTAGGGAAATGATAAGTCAGAGCCTCCCAAATTTTTTCTCATCAGGGCTTTCAGTTATCGGTGTATTTATAATGATGCTGGTATTAAATCCTTTCCTAACTGTTTTAGTAATTTTAATGCTATTTTTAATGTTAAACATCATAAAACTGCTGGGTAAAAAAAGTGCGACTTACTTTCAGAAGCAGCAGAAAGAACTAGGCCGCCTAAACGGTTATATCGAGGAAATGATAGAAGGACAGAAGGTTGTGAAAGTATTCAGCCATGAAAAAAAAGCCATCGACGGATTTGATATGCTGAATGAGGAGCTTTCTGTTGCCTCCACAAATGCTCATACCTTTGCCAATATTTTAATGCCTATTATGGGCAATCTCTCATACGTCCAATATGCATTAACAGCGGCTATAGGAGCTGTTTTTGCAGTAAGCGGCTCCGGCATTGATTTGGGTACCATTGCTTCGTTTTTACAATACACCCGGTCATTTTCACATCCAATTACAATGATGTCTCAACAATTAAACTCAGTTTTAAGCGCACTTGCGGGAGCAGAGCGAATCTTTGAGGTGCTAGATGAAGAACCGGAAATAGATGACGGGTACGTTGAGCTTGTTAAGGTGCAGTACAATATTAACGGTGAGCTTGTTGAGACTGCCAGCAATGAAGGGCTTTGGGCCTGGAAACAACCTCACCATAACAAAAGCATTACCTATACCCCTGTTAAGGGCGATGTTCGTTTTGATGATGTAACCTTTGGTTATGATGAAGATAAGACTGTCCTAAAAAACATATCCTTGTATGCCAAGCCGGGACAAAAGATAGCTTTTGTCGGCTCCACAGGCGCAGGTAAGACCACAATCACTAATCTTATCAACCGTTTTTATGATGTTCCCGACGGAAAAATTACGTTTGACGGCATTAATATAAATAATATTAAAAAGGCAGACCTTAGAATGTCACTTTCCATGGTGCTTCAGGATACACACCTGTTCACCGATACGGTAATGGAAAATATTCGTTACGGAAAGCTTGATGCTACAGACGAAGAAGTTATAAAGGCAGCGAAGCTTGCCAATGCGCACTCATTTATCAAGCATTTGCCTGAAGGGTATAATACGGTGCTTACCTCAGATGGCGCAAACTTAAGCCAAGGGCAACGTCAGCTTATTGCCATTGCCAGAGCCGCAGTGGCTGATCCACCCGTTCTGATTCTGGATGAAGCCACCAGCTCAATTGATACGAGAACCGAGGCTTTGATTGAAAAGGGCATGGATACTCTCATGGAGGGAAGAACGGTCTTTGTTATAGCACACAGGCTGTCCACCGTTCGCAATTCCAATGCCATCATTGTGCTGGAAAATGGCAGCATTATTGAACGGGGTAACCATGAGGATCTAATAGCTGATAAGGGCAAATATTATCAGCTTTATACCGGGATGTTCGAGCTTGCTTAGTAGAAGACAAAGAAACAGACTTGTCTGTTTTGATTTGCCAAAAAAAATCATGCTAAGTAAGTCTTTATTCTGAACCTTTATAAACATTCCACGTCTATTAAATTGAAGACATTTATTGGGGGAGTGATAACATGAAAAGAAATTTATTAACTTTATTAATAGCGTTTTTGTTGATTTTGGCAATGGCCGTTCCTGTATTTGCGACTACACAGGGAGCAAAAACCAGCCACTGGTCTCAAAAATTTCTTGACGAACTGGCCCTTAAGCATGACATCAGCTCGATATTTGAAGGCAAGGATTTGAATGCTTTTATAACAATCGAAGATTTTCAAAAGGCAATCAGGCTTTTTATAGACGAAGAATATGAGGGTTCTCCGGACTCAGTTGCAAGAGAGGCCATTGTATATGAGTTTACCCGGTTATGGGCAAGCAAGACCGGCAATAATTTGGACGAAATTATGACTATTAAAATGCTGATTTATGCTGATACCGATAAGATTGACGCAAAGTACAAACATGCTATAACAGTAGCTTATATGAAGGATATCGCAAGAGGCAGAGGGCAGGGTATATTTGATCCTAAGACAAATACTACCTATGGAGAGTTGGCTACATTGGTATACTTTACCGATAAAGCAATCAGTGAATCCAACGAGCCCGAAATTCCTTCAATTGCTAAGGGGAGACTTGAAACCAGAGCATCTCATGAAATCAGAGATGGTAAAGTTGTTTTTGATTTTGAGTTAATGAGCCATTATACCAATCCTGTGGAATTGATGTTTTCATCAGGACAGCAATTTGAGATTACAATAACCGATGAATCCGGAACTGAGGTATACAGATTTTCTGACGGCAGAGCCTTTACCATGGCCCTTGTATATAAGACCATCAATCCCGGAGAGGCCTTTAAGTGCCAGGATGAATGGGATATGACAAACAAGGACGGAGAAAAGCTTACATCAGGTAAATACAAGGCAGTCATTAAAATTCTGGCTTTATCCGAATCAGATATCGAAAAAATAGATGAGAGCGAGCTTACCGCTACTGTGAAATTTACAATCGATTAATTCATTTTCCACACTATTGCCTCATAAGGCCTTAAAATGCCTTTTCTGATATCGGGGTAATTGGAAACAAGTTTAACTGCGTAAGGGTGCCTGCCCTTACGCTTTTTTTCTTTGCTGCTTAAATTACACTCAATATATATAGTCCCGGTTTCGTTCTTTCTATAATATGTGAATAAGTCTTTTGCCCGCTTATTTACAATCTCAATATCACCGTAAACCAAGCTTTCATGTTCCTTACGCAGCTTTATAATTTCCCGGTAAAAGGTTAATACCGATTCTTTATCACCTTCCTGCGCCTCTGCATTACAAATTTTATAGTCATCATCGTATCCAATCCACGGCTCTGTATCCGAAAACCCTCCATATTTTGTGCTGTTCCACTGCATGGGAGTTCTCGAATGATCCCGTGTACCATCCATAATTTTCTTAAAGGCATCAGCTTCGGTCATACTCTCCAATAATTCCGAATATAAATTTAAGCTCTCCACATCCCGCAATTGGTCAATAGAGGTAAAGTTCTTATTTACCATGCCTAACTCCTGCCCTTGAAAAATAAAAGGCGTACCCCGCAGAGTCATCTGCATTACAGCCAGAAGCTTTGCCAAAACTTCCCGATATTCAGGGTTAGGATCAACCTTTGAAACCATACGCGGATTATCATGGTTTTCAAAAAACAATGACATCTGACAATTGTTCGGATAGCTTTCCATCCAGTTAATCATGTATTTTTTATAGTAATTCAAATCATATTGGTAGTGGTCAAACCGTGACTTTCCGGGATTTTCAAGGTGGTCAAAGGAAAATATCATATCTAGCTCCTTACGATAATCTGCAGTCAAGAGCTTGCCCGTTTCCAGCCCTATACCCGGTGTCATACGGTGCGAAGGCCTTTTCATTCAATTCTTTTAAATATTCATGCAGTTTAGGGCCGTAAAAATAATGTTCAATTCCGTTGAAGCCTATGAGCTCCCCTATTTTTTCATTTCCGTCAGGTAAACCCTCACGCTTTGATATATAATTGATAACATCCATCCTAAAGCCATCTACACCTTTTTGTAGCCAACCTTTAACCATTTGGGCAATGTCATCCCGTACAGCAGGATTCTCCCAATTAAGGTCCATTTGCTTTTTTGAAAACAGATGGAGTGCATATTGATTCCGCTCTTCGCTATAATTCCACGCACTGCCGCTAAAAAACGAAATCCAGTTATTAGGCTTATCCTTAAAAAGGTAATAGTCCCCGTACTTGGATTCAGGCTCTTTAATTGCCTTTTGGAACCATTCATGTTCATCAGAGGTATGATTAATAACCAGATCCATAATAAGCTTCATACCCCGGCTGTGAACGGCTTCCAGTAATTCATCAAAGTCTTCCATATTTCCAAACTCAGCCATGATTTTATTATAATCGCGTATATCGTAGCCGTTGTCATCATTAGGAGAATCATAAATCGGAGAAAGCCAAAGGGCGTCTATTCCCAAGCTTTCTAAATAGTCCAGCTTCTCAATTATTCCCCGCAAGTCTCCTATGCCGTCGTTATTACTGTCTTTAAAGCTTCTGGGGTAGATTTGATAAAACACAGCCTCTTTCCACCAGGCAGGTTTTATTGGCCCTTCGTATTCCATATGAGTATCCGGCTCGCTGTTTAACATCTCTAAAAAGACATTTAGAAAGTCATGGTCAACAAAGCCTTTGGTTAGCCTTGGAAGAGATTTCAGCTTGATATTACCCACTATTGGATTTTTGATTAATACCTCACTGTATCCCATTTGCAGCAACAGCTTATTAATTACATCCTTACCTACCGGATTCTTATATACATCCTTTATACGGTGATTCACTGTCAGCATTACAACCCCTCCCTGACGGTAAATTTCTTAATATTCTCAGGCTCATATTAAGAATAATGCGTACTAACGTGTGCTGTGCCAAAAGTCATTCTGAGCGCTAGCA
>CAZPIS010000021.1:0-12259 GCA_964586745.1 uncultured Ruminiclostridium sp. | reverse complement strand
GATTATTGGCATCAACCACCTGACGAAGAGTAGTAGCATAAACCGAAGCATGCGGATATGCATTTTTAACTCTTCCTATCATACCCTTAAAGCTTTCAATTTTTGCGGCTATGTCTTTCCCTCCGGCCTCAGGACCTTCAATTCCAAGACAGAGCTGGAAGTCTTCTTCATTACCTTCCAGAATATCGGCAATTCCGGCAATTTCAGCAAATATCGCTCTTAGCTCTTCTTCTCTGCCTT
This sequence comes from uncultured Ruminiclostridium sp., assembly GCA_964586745.1. Taxonomy (GTDB): domain Bacteria; phylum Bacillota; class Clostridia; order DSM-8532; family DSM-8532; genus DTU059. The sequence goes on along the minus strand of CAZPIS010000021.1, from coordinate 12,019 downwards.
TCCAAAAAGTTGCCCGATGATTCATATCAAAGGAAATACGGGTTCCATATTTTTTGGCCGCTCTGGCTAGCTCAAGACAGAATTTCCCTGTTTCAGGCGAGAGAGCCGCAATAAGACCTGACATATGAAGAATCTGAACCCCTTCCTTACCGAAGATTCTGTCCAGATCAAAATCTTCCACACTCAATATTCTTCCTACTTCACCAGCCCTATCATTGTGCACCCTTGGTCCTCTTGAACCGTATCCACTATCGGCTATATTAAACTGATGACGATACCCCCATGGCCCACCCTGAGGAACGTCCTTACCCTCATAATGCATATGCCTTGATCCGAGATTACTCTTAATCATAGCAGAAATGGGGCTGTCTTTTACAAAGTTTGTAAGAATCTTTACCGGAAGCCCCAAAAACGATGATATGCTTCCTACATTTGACTCTGCACTGGTCACCTGCATAGTAAAGGTATCACTGCTGTGAACAGGCTGCCCGTTTTGCGGAGTGATGCGAATTCCCATGCTTGTGGGTATAACAAGTGAATAAGCGCAATCTTTACGTAATTCCATTAAAATACCTCCCTAAAATTTAATATTAAAATATTTTACTGCATTATTAAAACAAATATCTTTGACAATCCCTCCGAGAAGCTCAAAGTCCATTGGTACTCGCCCTCTTTCCATCCATCCGCCTATTAAATCGCATAAAATTCTGCGGAAATACTCATGTCGTGCGAATGATAGAAAACTGCGAGAATCTGTCAACATACCTATAAAGGTACTTAGGAGACCAAAATTTGCTGTTGCCTTTAATTGCTTAAGCATGCCATCAAGATGGTCATTAAACCACCAAGCCGAACCTAGCTGGAGCTTGCCCGCTGTCGGAGCTTCCTGATAGCATCCCAAAAGTGAAATAATCTTGTCATTATCCTTATCATCCAAGCAATAAACTACCGTCTTAGGCAATTCCTTTGTTTTTGCAAGTCCATCCAGTAAAGCAGCTAGGGATTTTGAAGATATACCTTCCCCTATGGCATCAAATCCTCTATCCGGACCAATTTCCCCAAACATCTCTGTATTATTATTTCTAACAACACCTAAATGCAGCTGCATTACAAATCCAAGCTTATAATATATTCTTCCCAGAGCAAGCATCAGCTCAGTTTTGTATGCCTCAATTTCACCAGAATCAGGTTTTTCTCCCTTCAGCACTTTTGCAAGACCACTTTTTGCTTTTTCATTGGATGACACCGTAAAATCAGGAGACTCAAAAGAAATGTCTGCAACTAAACACCCTGAAGATTTAAAAAACTCTGCCCGTTGCTTTAACGCTTCCACTACATCATCCAAGGCATCAATCTTTATTCCTGTAACTGACTCCAATTTTGAGATATAGTCTATAAAACCTTCACCTTCTAAACCCAACGCCTTTTCAGGCCTGAATGTAGGCAACACTCTAACACTAAAGTTCTGATCCTCTGCGATCTTCCTGTGTGCCTCCAAATCATCAATCGGATCATCGGTAGTACATACAGCCTTAACATTGCTACGTATAAGCAGTTCTCTGGCAGAAAGGCCATCAGGACCAAGCTTTTCCTTGCCGATTCTCCAGATTTGCGGGGCTGTTTCCTCATTTAGAAGCATGTCGATTCCGAAATAGCGCTTAAGCTCCAAATGTGTCCAGTGATATAAAGGGTTACCAAAGGCTTTTGAAATGGTAGAAGCCCACTTTAGAAATTTTTCATAATTGTCAGCTTCACCGGTTATATACTTCTCCTCTACACCATTTGCACGCATCAGTCGCCACTTATAGTGATCAGCTAGAAGCCAGATTTCTGTTAGATCAGTGTATTTTTTATCCTCTAAGATTTCACTGGGATTAAGATGACTATGAAAATCAAATATGGGCATTTTTTCTGCATAGTCTTCGTACAGTCTGACAGCAGGTTGACTATTTAACATAAAATCATCTTTAAGAAACACACTCATTTTTGATCACCATCTTCAAATAAAATTTTACTTGCCCACAGGCCTAAAGCCGGATTACTTATATAGAATATTTCCTCGCCGTCTTCCAAAGTATTAAAGCCATCCTTTAGGTTTTGAGGATTGTATTTCTTCAGAGCTTCATCTAGAGGCATGTATTTAAAGTTTACGCTTTCAACTTCCCCCCCGGAAAGTTTTTGCGTAGCATAGGTAATATTGAATCTCCCGTCCGAAGAGCCGTGAATCAAATGGGCTGCTGCTGAAAGGTTTTCTTTTAAATCGTCATTAGCATTGTACTGTTCCAAAATCTTTATTCGACCTACATACCCATATTTTCTTATGAGCTTGTCTATTTGATCATCCTCGCCAAATTTTCTTACTCCCGGGGCCAGAATTATCAATTCACCGTCATCGGCAATAGCCATACGGGTTCTGTAAATTGATTTATTTCCCAGCCAGGTGCTCTTAAATTCCCTCTCATCAAGATAGACTACAACTTTTTTCAAGGGCTTATCAAGAAAGATCAGGTTCTTTTCCCGGCTCATTTCCACAGCCTCTTCAAAAAGCTTGCGTTCTCTGCCTATGAACAAACCTTCAAGATTCACATCATTCTGTTGAGCAGTGGTAACAGTGAGTACGTATATCAACGGCAGTTCAGCAAGAAATTTTTCTTCTGCATAATCAAATACTTTTCTGACCGGCGAATGATCCCGTCCCATCATTTTTTCCATGCCATATACTGCTCCCAAAAAATGTGACCTGTTGATTATTGTTTTACCTCCACACCCTACTAAGACGTTTTTAGTATAATTTGCCATACCCACAACCTCATGGGGAACAACTTGGCCGATTGAAACAATAAGGTCATATGTGCTGTCCAAAAGTCTATTATTTACTTCAACATCAATAGGGTAATCAATAAGACCATCAGATATCTCTTTTACAAAATCTAGAGGAACTGTACCGATTTTCACTATTTCATTTCGCCAATCATGAGAAATAATAGCCTCATAAGGGACATCTGACCCAAAAAACTCCAGACATTCCTCTTCTGTCATCGCTTCGTGAGTTCCTAATGCAGGCATTATATCAACTTGGCATTTCTCTTTAAGAAGATTGTAGTATAGTGCGGTAATTTTACCCGCATAGGAATGAAGGCGCGTTAAGTCAGGAGGTAAAAGCAAAATTTTCGAAAGAGTCCTGCCTTCCAGAGATTTCTGCAAAGCTGTCAAAAGAGTGCTGTCAGAGATGGTACCATTATTATCTGCTTTTATTGAAATATACATTTTATACTACCTCCATTAAACTCCTGAATACGCAGAGAAACCACCGTCAACGGGAATCACAACCCCTGTAATAAACTTGGTTCCCTCAGAGCAAAGCCAAAGTAGTGTACCCAAAAGCTCTTCCGGTTCTCCAAAACGTCCCATGGGAGTCATATTGAGAATCTTTGCTGTTCTTTCGGTGGGAGAGCCATCGGGATTAAACAAGAGGGTTTTATTCTGGGCAGTTGAGAAAAATCCTGGTGCAATAGCGTTTACTCTAATACCAACCTTGGAAAAATGTACTGCCAACCATTGGGTGAAATTAGAAATAGCTGCCTTGGCACCACTGTAAGCCGGTATTTTTGTAAGAGGAGTAAAAGCGTTCATAGATGAAATGTTCAGAATAATTCCATCCCTATCTATCATATCCTTGGCAAAAGCCTGAGTTGGAATAAGAGTGCCCAAAAAGTTTAAATTAAAAACAAACTCTATCCCCTTAGGGTCCAGGTCAAAAAATGTTAGCAGATTATCTTTCCCTTCGATGTCCTCTTTGTAAAGATATTCCTTCGTCGTGGTTCCCTTGGGGCTATTCCCACCCGCGCCGTTGATTAATATGTCACAGGGGCCAAGCTTTTCAAATACAATATCTCGAGCATTTTTCATACTTTCAAATTCAAGTACATTTCCGCCTAAAGCTATTGCCGTACCACCCTCTTGATTTATTTCATCAGCCACAGCGGAGGCTCTTTCCACTGTTAAGTCCAGAACTGCGACCTTAGCACCATTTTGAGCCAGAGCTTTGGCAAAGGTGCTGCAAAGAACTCCGCCGCCGCCGGTAACAACAGCGACTTTATTATTTAAATCTACATTAAAAGGTAATTTATAACTCATTATTATTCTCCTCTCCATTGATAAAACAATATTCGCTATTTAAATCAACCACTATATAGTATAAGTTGATGCCGCTGTTGAGCCGCCCTCGCCCGTCCAATTGGTGTGAAAGAACTCGCCGCGGGGCTTGTCCAACCTTTCATAGGTATGAGCACCGAAGTAGTCTCTCTGTGCTTGAAGTAAATTGGCCGGAAGCCTTTCACATCTATATCCGTCGTAATAGTTTAATGCCGTAGCAAAAGCCGGAGCAGGAATACCATTGATAACAGCCTCAGCCACTACCTTTCTCCAGTTTGCTTGTGCCATTTCTACCTTATCCTTAAAGAAGGGGTCCAGTAAAAGATTTAATAAACTGGGATTCTTATCAAAGGCCTCTTTAATTTTGCCAAGGAAAGCTGATCTGATAATACAACCGCCACGCCACATTAAAGCAATTTCACCGTATTTTAAATCCCAGCCATAGGTTTTTGCAGCTGCTTGGAGCAATGTATAGCCTTGGGCATAGGATACTATTTTAGAAGCATACAGAGCATCCTTAATAGCAGTGATAAATGTCTTTTTATCGCCTTCAAACTTAGGCTTTGGACCTGTTAATATTTTTGAAGCTGCAACCCTTTCTTCCTTTATTGCTGATAAACATCTTGAGTAAACAGCCTCACCAATCAATGTCAGAGGAATTCCCTCATCCAGTGATGCTATTGAGGTCCATTTTCCGGTACCCTTCTGGCCGGCTGTATCAAGAATTTTATCTACTATTGGCTCCCCGTCGGTATCTTTATATGCCAAAATGTCTCGGGTTATTTCAATCAGGTAGCTGTCCAACTCCCCTTCATTCCAATCTTTAAAGACTTCATGCATCTCCCCAGCTGACATACCCAGATAGTCTTTCATAAGCTGATAAGCTTCACAAATTAGCTGCATGTCACCGTATTCGATTCCGTTATGAACCATTTTTACAAAGTGGCCCGCTCCGTCATTGCCAACCCAATCACAGCAAGGAGTTCCGTCTTCAACCTTTGCACATATCCCTTGGAAAATAGGCTTAACATGCTGCCATGCCTTAAAGGAACCACCCGGCATCATGCTTGGACCTTTAAGAGCACCCTCTTCTCCTCCTGAAACACCTGTGCCGATGTAAAGCAAGCCCTTGCTCTCGACATATTTTGTGCGTCGAATTGTATCGGGAAAATGCGAGTTTCCGCCGTCTATAATAATGTCACCCTTTTCAAGGTAAGGAATAATCATGTCTATAAAGTCGTCTACAGGCTTACCCGCTTTTACCATCATCATGATTTTTCTAGGAGTTTTCAAGCTGTCCGCAAGTTCTTCTATAGAATAAGTGCCAATAATGTTTTTCCCTTTTGCTCTGCCCTCAACAAAGTTTGTTACCTTTTCTGTACTGCGGTTAAAAACGGCTACTGTAAAGCCTTTACTTTCCATATTCATAACAAGGTTTTCACCCATAACCGCCAAACCGATAAGACCAATATCTGCTTTGCCCATAAAAATTACCCTCCTAATATAAACTTTTTTTATTCGATTTTCTTAATTATATTATAACAATATGAATTTTTCTTTCCTGTTATTGTTGATTTTATTGCAAATATTGCTATAATATACATTGAGGTGATACAGTGAATAATATAGATCGACCCTTTACGCATAGGCAATATATGCTTAGCGATAATTTTGAATTTTTTCATAATAAAGATTATGCCCCCCTTGAAGTCGAATATCATAAACATGATTTTTTTGAAATATATTTTTTCATTTCCGGTGAAGTAACCTATCTGATTGAAGGTAAATCATACACCTTAAAGCCTTGGGATATCATACTAATAAATAATAAAGAGCTTCATAAGCCTATTATTAATCAAGGTTCGGCCTACGAACGGATAGTTATCTGGGTAAATCCTAATTTCATCTCTAAAATCAGCACCTCAGATTCCGATTTAAATATGTGCTTTGAATCTACCTTAAAAAACAAATCCAACTTGCTCCGCCCCGGTACTGAAGTATTAAATATAATAAAAATAATTTTAGGCAAACTAAGCAGAATACTATTTACTGACAGCTTTGGTTCAGAAATATTAAAAGAGCTTTATTTAACCGAGCTGATAGTGTTTCTGAATAAAGCATATATCAACACTGATATAGTCGATATCGGAGATGATGTCACTTACGATTCAAAGATAAGCGAAATAATCCGTTATATCAATCAAAACCTGTCTGCTGATCTATCGCTGGATATTCTGTCCTCCAAGTTTTATTCCAGCAAATATCACTTGTTGCGAGAATTTAAAAAGCATACCGGATATACCCTTCACGAATACATTACCTTAAAAAGACTTCTTACCGCGAAAGAAATGCTAAGAAGCGGTATGAATATTTCTGATGTGTGCATAAAATGCGGATATAATAACTATTCAAACTTTATACGCAGCTTTAGTAAAACCTTTAACGTATCTCCTAAAAAGTATGCGAATAAGTTTAATCTTTAGTTTTGTCCGATGTTCGAATAGCTTCTTATCACAAATAATAAGGGCTGTCTCATAATGTAAAATATATTAGTCTGAGTAGAGCGAAGCAAAATGAAGAATCTTTTGTATTAACTTGAAATTACTCTTCGCTTCGTTTTAAAATGACTGGACACTCAGGATAACAAGCAACTTTGAGACAGCCGTTGAATACTTTGCAAATATGTTTAAATTATAATACTTTCGCTGAAACCTTAACTTCAATGTTTCCTCTTGTAGCATTGGAATACGGGCATACATAATGAGCTTCGTTTACAACATCATCGGCGGCAGCCTGTTCCAATCCGGAAATTACTGCAACAATATCAACTGCCAATTCAAATCCGCCACTTTCATTTTTGCCGATACCAACCGTAGCTTCAACAACGGGAGTTGGAATGGGCAGCTTCTTTTCTCTAATAACATGTTGCAACGCACTTCCAAAGCATGAAGCGTACCCTGCTGCAAAAAGCTGTTCAGGATTAACTCCGTTTTTCTGTGATTCGGGTGTTCCACCTAACTCCACAGGCGGAGCCATTGTAAACTCCAATTGACTATTCTCAACTACTACTTTTCCGCTTCTTCCTTTTGTCGAAACAGCTGTGGTTTTGTACATAATGTCCATATCGTTTTGCCTCCTTTTGAAATGTTTTTTATTTGTAAAACAATATTGTTGTATTATTACCCTTAAATATATTTAAATATCAGAATTATTACAATGTATGCAAGCTATTATCGCTATTGTAACTTGATATTATTAGTATATAATTTTTATTAAGAAAATGCGGTATCGTATAGCTAATTTTGAGTAAAAGCTAATCTTTTAACATATTAATTATACCGATGCTATAATATTTCTAAAATGAAGGAGGCCGATTATGAAATACGAAATCCTGGGTGAGCCACTGCCGGTTGTTACATGCTTTGTTAATACAGGAGAAACCCTTATAACGGAAAGAGGTTCCATGTGTTGGATGAGTCCTAATATGAAAATGGAGACCTCTACTAACGGAGGATTCGGAAAAGCCTTGGGGAGAATGTTTTCAGGTGATTCATTTTTCCAAAATAGGTACACATCTGTTGGCGGAGAGGGACTAATTGCTTTTGCATCTAGCTTTCCCGGTTCCATCAGAGCTCTCCAGATTTCCCCGGGCAATAATATGATAGTGCAAAAATCCGCATTTCTGGCTTCCGAAGCCGGAGTACAGCTCTCTATTCATTTTCAAAAGAAGCTGGGGGCAGGATTTTTCGGTGGAGAGGGCTTCATTATGCAGAAGCTGTCCGGACAGGGTGTTGCCTTTATTGAAATAGATGGGCACGCCGTTGAGTATGAGCTTCAGGTAGGACAAAAAATGGTCATCGACACAGGTTATCTTGCAGCAATGACAGAAAGCTGCACTATGGAAATTACAACAGTTCCCGGTGTTAAAAATATGCTGTTTGGTGGTGAGGGAATATTTAACACTGTCGTAACAGGTCCGGGCAGAATTATTCTCCAGACTATGCCGGTAAGTAATGTAGCCGCAACAATCCGACCTTTTATGCCCTCTGCAACATAGCGGGAAAAATATAATTAACGTAGTAAAGCATATAATAAAAAATGCCCTCTGCAGATTATGCGGAGGGCATTAAAAGCTCCAGGATATTATTTAATGATTTAATGATTTATAGCTCTATAAGTTTTGAAAAGCTTTGCTTCAAATTACCGTACAAGCCTTTATATACCTCATATACCCTTTTATATTTCTTATTGTTTTCCATGTCAGGCTGCTGTGCCGGATTAGTTCTGATAACCGCTTCGCATGCCTCTGCTACCGACCCATACAGGCCTGCGCCGACACCGGCCAAAAGCGCAACCCCCAAAACCGGGCCTTCCTTATTTGTGGTTGTTTTTACCGAAAAGCCGAAGGTGTCGGCTATCATTTGACGCCATAGCGGACTTGAGCCGCCACCGCCCGTTGCAATTATCTCTTCCGGATGAACATTCATTTCATGGAGTACGTCTAGACAATTACGCTGAGAATATATGACACCTTCCATTACTGCACGGAGCATATCATATTTCCCGTGGATGGCAGAAAGACCGAAAAATACGCCACGGGAGTTTTCATCCAGAATAGGGCTGCGCTCACCCATCAAATAAGGCAGATAAACAAGTCGGTTAGCACCAATAGGAACCTTCTCGGCCTCTTTATCCATTAAATAATAGGGATCTACATTTTGTTCTTTCGCTTTCAGGATTTCAGCCTCACATAAATTATCCCGGAACCATTTTAAACTGAGCCCGGCTGCCAGAGTACAGCTCATTACAGTCCATGCACCGGGTGCTGCTGCGCAAAAGGTGTGAACACGCCCTTCCGGGTCTATTGTGACTTTATCCGAATGAGCAAAAATTACACCGGAAGTACCTATACTGATAAATGCCGTGCCTGCTTTCACTACACCTGTGCCGACAGCTGCAGCGGCGTTATCACCGGCGCCTCCCACCACAATGGTCCCTGCTTTAAGCCCTGTTGCTTTAGCAGCCTCGTCAGTGACAAAACCCACTACATCAGAGCTTTCATACATTTTAGGCAAGATTGATTTATCGATCTTCAGCTTATCTAAAATTTCATCACTCCAGCATCGGTTGGCAACATCCATCAGATTTGTTCCAGAAGCGTCAGAAACCTCGGTAGCATAAACACCGGTCAGCTTATATCGAACATAGTCTTTAGGAAGCATGATCTGTTCACATTTTGACCATATCTCCGGCTCATGCTTGCGCACCCACAGAATTTTCCCGGCTGTAAACCCGGGTAATGCAGGGTTTGCGTTAATCTCAATCAGCCTCTGCCTGCCTATGGTTTCGGTTATTTCCTTACATTCTTCGGTCGTACGGCCATCACACCATAAAATTGCCGGTCTAAGAACCTTGCCATTCTTATCAAGCATTACAAGGCCGTGCATTTGCCCTGATATTCCTATTCCGGCAATTTCCGCGGAATTTATGCCACTTTCCTTCAAAACCTGTGAAACAGTATTTTGAGCAGCCTTCCACCAATCATCCGGATTCTGTTCAGCCCAACCATTTTGCGGCTGAATCATAGGGTATTCTTCAGTAGCAGACGCAACAGACTTTCCTTCCTGAGTAAACAAAACTGTTTTTGTACCGCTGGTACCCAAATCGATTCCTAACAGATATTTCATAGAAATTACCTCACAATTTTTTTCTCTCGAATACCCTAAGGTTACGTTCAGTGCCGTAAAATTAATTAAACAAAATACTATTTACAACGCTTTCAAGGTATTCCTGCTTACCGCTTCCCGGAAGAGCCGGAGCGCCCATTTTTGCCGCATAATCAGCAAGCTCGGCAAGATTTGTTTCACCTGAGCGAATTTTAGCACCCATTCCGCTTTCGAATGAGGAATATCTCTCTTTTATAAAATTATCAATCCGAGCGTCTTCTATAATTGCTGCAGCTTTGATTAAGCCAAGCGCAAAGGAGTCCATACCTAAAATATAGGCCAGGAACATGTCTTCAGCAGTGTAGCTCGGGCGGCGATTTTTTGCATCGAAATTAAAACCGCCGTTTTTCAAGCCACCGGCCTTAAGTACCTCGTACATACACATTGTTGTTTCATATACATTTGAAGGGAATTGATCGGTATCCCAACCCAAAAGGTAATCACCCTGATTGGCATCAATACTTCCAAGCATACCGTTAATGGCCGATACACGCAAATCATGCTGGAATGTATGCCCTGCCAATGTTGCATGGTTAGCCTCTATATTCATCTTAAAGTCCTTATCAAGCCCATACTGGCGTAAAAATCCTATTGCAGTTGCTGCGTCAAAATCATACTGATGCTTCATAGGTTCCTTCGGCTTTGGCTCGATATAAAAATCTCCCGTAAAACCGATACCACGGCCATAATCAACTGCCATGCGCATTAATTTCGCAATGTTTTCCTGTTCAAACTTCATATCGGTGTTAAGAAGAGTTTCATATCCCTCACGACCACCCCAGAAAACATAACCCTTGCCGCCCAGCTTAACGGTAATATCAAGAGCCTTCTTTATCTGAGCTGCTGCAAAGCAAAATACATCCGCAGAATTTGTGCTTCCGGCGCCGTTCATAAAACGCGGATTAGAGAACATATTGGCTGTTCCCCACAGAAGCTTCTTACCTGAAACGGCCATTTTCGCCTGTATATATTCGGCTATCTCGTCAAGACGTTTATTAGTTTCTTCTATAGTATCTGCCTCGGGAACAAGATCTACATCATGGAAGCAGAAATATTCCACACCCAGCTTTTCCATAAACTCAAAGCCTGCGTCAACCTTAGCCTTAGCATGCTCCATAGTACCTTTAGTAACTCCAAAGCTTTTATCTGCCGTTCCGACTCCGAACATATCAACACCGGTTGCACAAATATTATGCCACCATGCCATTGCAAATGGTAAGTGCTCCTTCATTGGTTTTCCTAAAACAACTCGATCAGGATCATAGTATTTGAATGCTAAAGGATTTGTACTTTTTGCCCCTTCGTACCTGACCTTCGGAAGATTCTTAAATATTTCTGCCATAATCCCACTCCTTTATTCACTAATTAAACTATTTACTGTGCCCGTGCACGGTATAATATTAGTTTAACCCGATACTTTGTTGTTGTCAATCCTTATAATTAGATATATGAGCAAACATAAGGAAGAGTACCTCAGATTTATCGGTTGAAAACACTTGCATTTTGCGTAACCGTGCACGGTTGACAAAAATATATTCAGCATGTTATTCTCAGACAGGAGGGAAATATGGCAACAATTAAACAAATAGCGAGTTTAGCCGGCGTCTCCCGGGGAACTGTCGACCGCGTACTTAATAACCGTGGAACCGTAAACCCCCAAACCGCGGAAAAGGTTCGTGAAATAGCCGCTTTATTAAGGTACACTCCGAATAAACTTGGAAAAACATTGGCCAATAAAAAGAAAAACATTAAGCTCGGATATATTCTGTTCAGCGGAACAAATGATAATCCGTTTTTTGATGATGTGGTTGCCGGTATTGAAACCAAAGCGAAAGACCTTAAAGAATATGGAGTATCTGTTCACACGCGTTTCTCCGACTTCAGAAATCCATCTAATCAAGTGGAGTTGATGGATCAACTTGTCGATTCGGGAATAAACGGCCTTGCCATCACGCCCATCAATCACCCCGATGTTGCCGGGAAAATTAAAGAGCTTTCCGAGAAAGGTGTTCCTGTTATTACTGTGAATACAGATATAGAAAACTCCGGGCGGCTCGCATATGTCGGGAGCAATTATCTCGAAAGCGGAAAAACAGCCGGTGGGCTTTTGCGGCTTTTCACCGGGAGTAAAGCCAATG
>CAZPIS010000020.1:9065-12316 GCA_964586745.1 uncultured Ruminiclostridium sp. | reverse complement strand
CGATACTTGGCTGGTAACGGCCCGGGAAAATAGGTCGTCGCCGAATTTTATCAAAGCTCTAAGCTAAATGGCTTAGAGCTTTGTTTTACTGCGAAATGCGATATCAAATAATTTATAATCTTATATAATGATTGTCAACACGGTGGATTACAAAAAAGCAAAGCGCATAATTATGGTTATTTAGCGTTAAAAGGCTAATATCTTTTAAAAAAACGAACCGAAGGCGCCTATGTTTCGTCTAATAAATATATAAATCTTTTTTTATCATGCATAATTTATATCCAGCATTACCCATATTATATATTATAATATTGTTCTTTTGTATGGTATAATAAAAGTTAGTGTTTTCTATTAGATAATTCTTAATAATAACATTGGGGGTGATTCAATTGAGAAGACGAATATTAATAGTTGATGATGAAAAGAACATTGTTGATATCCTTAAATTTAATCTTAATAAAGAATCTTTTGATACTATGGAAGCCTACGACGGAAGAACTGCTTTGGAAATTGCGGAGCGTGAAAAGCCGGACCTTATTATATTGGATGTTATGCTTCCCGAAATGGATGGATTTACCGTCTGTAGGAAGCTTAGGCAAACCATGCAAACGCCGATCCTAATGCTGACAGCCAGAGAAGAAGAGGTTGATAAGGTACTCGGCCTGGAATTAGGCGCAGATGATTACATTACCAAGCCTTTTAGCCCGAGAGAGCTTATGGCAAGGGTTAAGGCTAATCTTAGAAGAACTATTGATGACATTGTACCTCAACAAAAGGATGAAATACTTCGTTATGCAGACTTGGAAATAGATATTAACAGATATGAGGTAAGAAGAGACGGAGAAATAATCGAACTGACCTTAAGAGAATTTGAATTGGTCAAGTTTTTAGGGTTACAGAGAGGGCAGATTTTCTCAAGAGAGAATCTTCTTGAAAAAGTCTGGGGATATGAGTATTTTGGGGACGTAAGAACTGTTGATGTCACAGTAAGAAGATTAAGAGAAAAGTTGGAAAGAGATGCTTCTAAACCTGTTTACATATTAACTAAGCGTGGTGTTGGATATTATTTTAATCCGGCAGTTTAAAGGTATGTATGAGAAAAATTTTATCTAAAACTGCTTTTTTTCGCAGTATACAATGGCGTTTGGTATTAATATTGATGCTTACTACCTTTGTGTTGATGTCAATTGTTTGGGTTTTTTTAAATGTCAGGGTAGAGAATATTTTCTATGAAGACTTTAAAACCAATATTGAAACCAACTATAACGCTTTAAATATCAATGAGGAAAATACAGAGTATCAGAACCTCCTTAAGGATTTAAAGGAAAATGCCTTAATAGCAGGTTTTATTCATGGTCCTGATAAAAGCTATACAATTTTTGACAAAAGTACGGCCGAAATCTTATATACGTCTGATGTGTTATACCAAAAAGATAAAATCCAATTCAGAAATGAAATTTTTAAGTCAGATAATCTTTTATATGTTCTTTCTCAAAAGGACCCAGATGCTGTGGGAAATAGACAGAAGTACACTAAGTCCGAGAACGGAGCTTTTTATGACTATGTAAAAACTCAGAAGCTGAAGGACGGCGAATACGTTTTGTTTTTTAAATACAGCAGAGATAGGGCTCGCCTTGTATTGAAAGACTTTAGCAACGCGATTTTATTAAGCACGGTCATTTCGCTCTTTGCAGCAGTAATAATAGGATCTGTATTATCGAGAACAATTACTCTTCCAATTAATGATATTATGCACAGAGCAAAGAAAATAACCGATGGAGACTTTGGGTATGCTTTAGACGTAAAATCTGATGATGAAGTAGGAAAGCTTACTCAAACCTTTAATTTCATGTCGTCAAGATTAAAAGGAATGCTAACCGAGATCACCAGCGAAAAGAAAAAGTTGGAGACCATTCTTAATTATATGACCGATGGCATTATTGCATATAACAGAGCAGGCGAGGTAATCCTTACAAATCCGGCTGCGGAAAAGCTCTTGAAAAGCAAGGTTTCAGATATAGTATCCTTTGATGAATTTATGAATATTCTCGGGATTAAGCTTAACGTTGACAGAATAACCCACGATAACAGTATAATTGAACCACTTCATAAGGTTCAGTATAAGGATAAGTTTATAAAAATTCATCTGGCAATATTTACAGACGAAAATAATAATACGGATGGTATTATTGCAGTCATACAGGATATCACAGAGGAGCATAAGCTGGATAATATGCGTAAGGAGTTTGTTGCTAATGTTTCCCATGAGCTTAGAACGCCTCTTACTTCAGTAAAAAGTTATACAGAAACACTTTTGGACGGAGCGCTGCAGGATAGAGCTACAGCCGAGTCATTCTTAGGTGTAATAAATGAAGAGGCAGACCGCATGACAAACCTGGTCAAAGATTTACTTACCCTATCCCAGCATGACGGAGGGATAGTACTAAATATTGAGGATATCTCAATTAGTGATCTTATTGGTTCTTGTACCGATAGGATGAGGCGTGAGGCCAAACTAAAGAACCAGGAGATTAAGACCAAAATAAAGCAGGGTATTCCTATTATACAGGGGGATAGGTACAGAATCGATCAATTGATAACAAATATAATCGGGAACTCAATAAAATATACTCCCGAAAAAGGTAAAATAACGGTGCAGGCTCACTGCGAAAAAGGTCTTGTAATTATAAGCATTGAAGATAATGGAATAGGCATTCCTGCTCCGGATATAGACAGAATATTCGAGAGGTTCTACAGAGTGGATAAAGCCCGTTCAAGACAAATGGGTGGAACGGGATTAGGTTTAGCTATTGCTAAAGAAATAGCTATTCTTCATGGCGGGAATATAACGGTAAAGAGCAAACTGGGAAAAGGGACAAATATTTCAATAATTTTGCCCGTCAAAAAAGCTCTTCAGCAGGCGCTTTGAGACGATTATCAGAGGGTAATTTTGTTTTAAAGGCGGCGTAATGGAATTGTAATACATTTTCATGTATACTATTGATTATGTAGTAGGCAGATTCTGTCTAGAATTTTAGTAGATTGTAAAGCCTATTTTGTTTCCGGAGGAATGGTTATGGCAAAAAAGATAGTCTTCTTGTCAGTCATGATATTCGTCCTGCTAATTGCTTCAGTGACAGTATTTGCGGCAGAGACGGATTCAGCGGCTACGGAAGTAGGTTTTACAGAAGATAAAGCTATCCTTGCAGTTGAAGAAGATGACAAAGAGGTTAGTGTAAGTGATTTAGAAG
>CAZPIS010000020.1:0-9055 GCA_964586745.1 uncultured Ruminiclostridium sp. | reverse complement strand
TATGGCAAAACGAGTAACCTTCCTGCTAATCATGATGTTTGTATTGCTCCTTGCTACGGTAACATCATTTGCAGCGGAGACGGAATCAACCACTCCTGAAGCTGGTTTTACTGAAGATGAAGCTAATCGTCTGGAAGAGGTTAGTGTAAGTGATTTAGAAGAAAAATATGGTGAAATTTTCTTTGCAGACGATTCGGAATCTAATATGGAGATTCTCCCAATAAACTATGAGCGTGATGGTTCTGGTGAAATGCGCCATACGTTTTTTGGGCAAGCCGATTATTCTGATATAGAGAATCCATATATCATGCTGATGTATATTAAAGTAGACGGAGTATACGTTCCTTTAATGGACATTGAGAGGAAGTCCAATCTGACCCAAATAGAATACTATTTAACTACGACAGTTGACCTAGAATATATTGGGCTGAACAATGTCAATAAAGTGAGAATTATCATCTTCAGAAAAAATGATGTAGATAGTCTTGCTTTGGATGAAAACCTTCAGATAACAAATACAGAGATAACATTTCGACGCTGGAATCTTATAGAAAAATTAAACTACGGAATACAAGAGCTGTTTAAGTAATCTAGCCGACTCTGTCCATTACGGTCAGGAGTAGCTTAAAATGAGAAAAGACAAAAAGGAAAGGATTAAGACACGAATCCTTATAATACTAATAATAACATGTGTTATTCAGATAGGGATCCACTGGAATATACAAACCCAGGGGCTTCCTTTTCGTTTTATTAGCCGAATATTTGCCACTAACGGAAGAACAGCCAATTTGGATGTGGAATCGCTGAGGGAGCAGTATTTCATACCTGAAAATATTATGGTGTCAATAAGTACAAGCCATTGGAGGCTGAATGAGAGGGATTATCAATTTGAAAAAATATGGGATGATATAAGAGATAATTACCTCCCGTCAATTATCAAACAGAAACCTGACAAAGTATTGCCAAAGGAAGAATGGGCGGCAATAACCGGTGGCCGTTGCATCAGGATAGACTTGGACACTATCTGGCCTAGCGAAATAATTTATTGGCTGGCAGAAGCGAAACCTGTTGGTGATAAGGGCTTTGAAGGTATTAAGTCGATTGTAATTACGCCCCAGATGGATGTTAACGAGAGTGTTAATACTGTGTTTATCTTCGATGAGAAACAAATTTATCAGTATCAAGTAGACATTAAAAATGAGTATCTTGCAAAACGGTATTATACAAATTTAGCAAATGAAATAAGTACAAAAAATAAACCGACGCTTAGATTGTTATCATTGGTATCCAATTTCACCTCTGATAAGGATATTTTTGTCGCATTGAATGACGGCAATGGAAGTGCTTTTTCAACAATAAATACAAGGATTCCGGATCAGATAGTTTTAAACCGTAACAACATTGAAAATTACAATATTCAGGACAATATTCTTTTAGATCAAAAGGAAAGTCTCAGTGCTAATTATACCGATTCTTCCGGATATGTTATGTTTACTGATACTGAAAATCTCTACAAGCTTTATGATGATGGTGTTTTAGAATATAAATATATACCGTCTATATCATCGAATCAGGATAATATATCGGCCGCATTCAAGCATGCAGTTACCTTTATTGAGCAACGAAGGCATCTTGTGGGGGATGCGGATATTTTATTAAAAAGTATAAATAAGGAAGATAATTATTTCAAGATGGAGTTTGAGTATAAATTAGAAGGGGCGCCTATTTATTACAATGATAAGGAAGGAATGGGTATTTCGCCTCCGCTTGTAATCAAGGCCAATTCTGACAGAATTTTAGAATGCAGATGGGTTATCAGGTATTTAACCAAATTTGATAAATCAATCAACTATAATGTGAATTTTGCTGATTTGTTAAACAAACAAATAGTGTCTGCTTACCCGGAAATATTAGAGAGCAAAGATAGGTTTTTTAAACGCATTGAACCGGGTTATATATTTGAATCAACTGATTCAGATTCAGCATTATTAGCACCAAGTTGGATAATAAGTACCGAATCCAAGGATTATTTCATACCGCTTGTAAGAAAGGGGGGATAAGACTGTGGATTGGTCAAGAGCAAAGACAATATTAATAATTGCATTTCTTATATTAAATATCTTCATGCTTTTCATGATAGTGTTTGCAAATACAAACGCGCCATTTACCAACGATTACATCAGATATGCCAAAGATTATCTTGCCTCAAAAAATATTGAGATTAATGCAGATATTCCCCGTGTTCCAAGTTACACAGGAAAGGTTTTATATTCTACAAAAAAATATAATACAGATGCTTTATGCAGGCTTGTTTTTGGATTGGAAATTCCTCTGTCCGAAAGCGAAAATAAAATATATATGATAGTCGGGGATGAAATGCTTATCTTATCCGAAGATGAGCTTTATATAAAAGACAAACTTCCTGACGGGGAATTATGGTTCGGAGATTTAAAAACCTTTGAAAACAAGCTCATTAGGTACCTTGAAAATATTGGATTTAATAAATCAAATTTATGGATCGAAAAATCTTTAGAGTTGGAAGATACAAAGGAGATAATATTTACCTTAAAGTATAGGAAGCTTCATGTATTTGATCAAAAAATAACAGCACAGCTTAATAAGGAAGGAATTCTGATTTTATCTGCTCCTACAAAGGAAATTAAAAATGAAAACGGAACGGGCCAAATTCTTTCGGCATATCAGATTTTAATTATGGGAGGCCTGACCCCAAGTACGAAAGCAGTAAAAATTGATATCGGTTACAGACGGATTTCTGAGGGGGATATCTATGGTGTTCCGGTATGGCGTATTATAGCGGATGACGGGACAATTTTATTTTATAATGGTTTTACCGGTGAAAAGCTTGATTAGTGGGATTAATAGTAAGATTTAAAGAGATAATCCAGTAACAAATATATAGTAACAAATATATAGTTTGCGTACCCCCAATGATATGTTATAATATTAATTTGAGTAATCAAATGAAAAAGACCGGAAGGTTGGTGTACGAGTGGATAAACTTATTATCCGCGGCCAAAAACGATTAAAGGGTGAGGTCACAATAAGTGGAGCTAAAAACGCTGCATTAGGGGTCTTACCGGCTGCTTTGCTACTTAGTGATGTATGTACAATAGAAAATGTACCGGACATATTAGACATTTCCATACTTAAAGGGATTATGGAATCGCTTGGAACCCGGTTTGAGAGTATTGATAAAAATACAATTAAAATAGATACCAGGAAAGTTAACTCCTATATGGCTACAAACTCGGATATGCATAGGCTGAGGGGTTCGTATTATCTTATGGGAGCATTACTTGGTCGTTTTAAAAGGGCTGTTGTTACCTTTCCCGGCGGCTGTAATCTCGGCGTTCGCCCTATCGATCAGCATATCAAGGGGTTTGAGTCTCTTGGTGCCAAGGTTGAAATTGAACACGGATATATTAAGCTTATCGCCAATAAACTTGTCGGCGCATCTATTTATCTTGATGTTGTAAGTGTGGGCGCCACTATTAACATTATGATGGCGGCTGTTAAGGCCGAAGGTCTTACTACAATAGAAAACGCAGCAAAAGAACCTCATATAGTTGATATTGCAAACTTTTTAAACGCTATGGGTGCGGATATAAAAGGGGCAGGAACAGATATAATCCGAATACGCGGTGTGAAATCTCTGAAAGGAAATGTGGTCCATAGTATAATTCCTGACCAGATTGAAGCCGGAACATTTATGATTGCCGCGGCCGCCACAAAAGGCGATGTTCTTATTAAGAATGTTATCCCTAAGCACATGGAATCCTTGACGGCAAAGCTTATTGAGATGAATGTCAGGGTTGAAGAATTTGATGACAGTATACGAATTTATGTAAAAGATCGTCTTACAAAGGTTAATATCAAGACACTTCCATACCCCGGATTTCCGACTGATTTACAGCCTCCCGCTGCTATTTTGCTTTTGCGCGCCGAGGGTATCAGTACTATTACTGAGGGCATTTTTGAGAATCGTTTTCAATATATCGAAGAGTTGAAAAGAATGGGTGCCAATATTCGTGTAGAAGGTAGAATGGCTGTTATTGAGGGTGGATCGAAGCTCTCCGGTGCGCCGATTAAAGCACTTGATTTGAGAGCAGGTGCGGCTTGTGTTATCGCAGCGCTTATTGCAGAAGGCGAAACCGAGCTTAGCAACGTCCATTATCTTGATCGCGGCTATGAAAATATAGTCGAAAAGTTTGGCAAGCTTGGAGCAGATATCAGAAGAATAAGTGACAACGAGTGTTAATCGGAGAATAAAATGATCAAAGTATGCAGTCTATTTAGCGGTTCAAGCGGAAATTGTATATTTGTTTCTTATGATGACACTGCAATTCTTATTGACGCAGGTGTAAGCGGTAGGCGTATTGAAGCGGCTCTAGCAGGCATCGGAGAATCTTTTGACAGAATTGCGGGAATATTTATAACCCATGAGCACAGTGACCATATAACCGGAGCCGGAATTTTATCAAGGAGATATAATATTCCGATATATGCAAATGCCGTCACATGGGCGGCTATGCGTTCCGCTTTGGGAAAAGTAAAGAAAGAGTTGGTCCGTTATATTGAATTAGGACAAGCAATTACCGCAGGAGATATTACTGTAAAGTCTTTTTCAATCCCTCATGATGCGGCTTGCCCGGTGGGGTACAATATTTTTATCATGGGTAAGAAATTGACAATAGCTACCGATATAGGGCATATGGATAATGAGCTTTTGAGCAACATGGAAAAAAGTGAAATGATTTTATTGGAATCAAATCATGATGTGGAGATGCTTAAAACCGGCAGATATCCGTGGCCTTTAAAGCAAAGAATCCTAGGAGCCAACGGCCATCTTTGTAATGATATAGCAGGACAGGTTGTGGCTCATTTGGCTAAGAGCGGTACCAAAAGGTTCTTATTGGGACATTTGAGCAAGGAGAATAATTTTCCGGAGCTTGCATACCAAACAGTGTGTAATGCCCTTATGGATATGCAGATAAATCCTAAAGAGGATATATATCTGGAGGTTGCCTTAAGGGACAAGACAAGCAAAATTATGTATATTTAAGCCGGGGCAGGAAATGATAATTAGAATAATTTGTATTGGAAAATTGAAGGAAGCATATTTAAAAGACGCTCAAAAGGAATACTTAAAGCGTCTTTCTCGTTTTTGTAAGATTGAGGTCATCGAGGTTGAAGAAGAAAAATCACCTGAAACAGCAAGCTCTGCACAGGAGGAAAAAGTCAGGCAGAAGGAAGCTGAACGTATAATGAAAGCAGTCGTAAAAAGCAGTACCATAATAGCCTTAGCCTTAGATGGAAAAGAGATGGATTCGGTTAGTTTTTCAGAGCAAATAAACAGCTTCATGCTTGACGGAAAAAGTGATTTAACGTTTGTAATAGGCAGCTCTACAGGACTTGATAAATCGATATTAAGGTATGCAGATTTACAATTTTGCATGTCAAAGCTGACTTTTCCGCATCAGCTTGCCAGGATAATTCTTATGGAACAAATATATCGCGCTTTTAAGATTCTTAATAATGAGACTTATCATAAATGATATATTCCCTCAGTTTTTAACCAGCACGGTGGCATTTTTCGCGATATAATTGATTCCTGAAATAACTGTCAGAATAACAGCAATATATATTAATACCATCCCTAAAGGAAAATCGGTAAAGAGGGAGATCGGAAAGTTTCTGATAAGAATAGCGACAATTGCAACTATTTGCACAACTGTCTTAATTTTTCCCCATTTATCGGCAGCAATAATAATTCCTCTTCCTGCCGCAATAACGCGAAAACCTGTTACTATAAACTCTCTGGCTATAATAATGAAAACAGCCCAGACAGACAGATTATCAGTCATTATAAAGGCTATTAATGCTGATGTCACCAGCAATTTATCGGCGACGGGATCTAAAAACTTTCCAAGCTCAGTTACCATATTATGCTTCCTAGCTATATTTCCATCAACCATATCTGTAATGGATGCAAGTATAAATATAACAGCGGCAGCATATCTTCCCCATTGGTCCAAGCCAAAAAACTGCCCAAACCAGCCCGGCACCAAAAAGAACAAGAAAACAGGTGTAGCCAAAATTCTTGAAATCGTAATTTTATTTGCAAGATTCATTTTATTATTCACCATTCCCATTTATATACTGTACTTCACCGACTAAGTCATATCCGTCGGGGCAAAGTATTTTTACCGGTACGATCATACCATTCTCTAAAGGCTCGGATGAAGTAAAATAGATAACAGAATCAATATCGGGAGCTTCGGCATAAGTCCGTCCTACATAAAAAATACCATCTTCAGCCACTCCATCGACTATTGTATCATATGTTTGCCCTAAGCGGGAACTATTATATTTTTCTACATTTTCCATCTGTATTGTCATGAGAGCATCACGGCGTATTTTTTTTAGCTTTTGAGGAAGATGTCCTTTCATTTTATAAGCAGGTGTACCTTCTTCCTTTGAATAGGCAAACACACCAAGATGTTCAAATTTACTGTTTTTTACAAAATCGTAAAGCTGTTTAAAATCCTCTTCGGTTTCCCTCGGAAAACCGGTTATCAGTGATGTTCTTAATACAACTCCGGGAATTTCATTTCTGATTTTCTCTAAAAGCGCATATATATATGATTTGTTTCCGCGTCTTCCCATTGCCTTAAGAATATTGTCTGAAATGTGCTGAATGGGAATGTCCAAATACTTGCACAGCTTAGGATTATTCTTCATTTCCATTATTAAATCTTCGTCTATTAATTCAGGATAGCAGTATAATAACCTTATGCGCTCAATCTCCTCAATTTTACTTATTTGACGTACCAATTCAACAAGCTTTTTTTCTTTGTAGATATCTGTTCCGTAACGGGTAACATCCTGGGCTATTAGTATAATTTCTTTTTTGCCTTTTTGGGCTAAAAGCATTGCTTCTTTTAAGATGTTTCCAATTGTCCGGCTCCTATAATCTCCCCTCAGACTGGGTATTATGCAGTAGGTACATCTGTTTGAGCAGCCCTCTGCGATTTTTAAATAACCGTACGATTTCTCATCGGTAATAAGGCGGGTAAGCTCTAAATAGTCAATCGTATTAGGAGTACTGGCATATACTTTTTTTTCATCTGTTTCTTTTGAAAGACGTTTTCCTATAATTCCGGGTATTTCATCAATACTGCCTGTTCCTACAACCACATCAACCTCAGGTATTTCATTATAGATATCCATTTTATATCGTTCTGCCAAGCAGCCTGTTACAAGGAGGAGCTTCAGACGGCCCTCATTCTTGTACCTAGCCGCTTCTAAAATGCTCATTATGGCTTCCTCCTTGGCATCACCTATAAAGGCACAGGTATTTATTATTATTATATCCGCTTTTTCGTGCTCGCCGGTAAGTTCATAGCCTGCATCCTTTAAGGTTCCAAGTATAATTTCACTGTCAACTAAATTCTTGGGACATCCCAAGGATACAAGTCCAACCTTTTGATTCAAATTTATTGTCCTCCTTATGAGTCTTAATTATAAGGGATTCATGAATAATATAACACAATCGACGGTTACAAAAAAGCGGGGAATTATTTTCCCCGCTTTTTTTAATAAACTTAAACTTGCCGAAAGCTTCTTTGGACTGAAGAAATGACAACATATCATTCTAATTCTAACATCTCACGTCTAATACCCTAAGCTTTCGCCTACCAAAATAACCTTAATCCGATTCTTTTGTCTCTGATGTCCCAATATTGTATAACTACAGCAAATACGGTCATCCTTTTTACAATCAACGCAATATCCTGTTTTGGTACATGGAGTATCTTTTTCAAGTCTTATTGAATTGGCAGGTGCAGCGATTCGTCTGACTCTTTCTACGGCCTGATCTATATCCGTGACAATCTTGTTAATTCCCGCTATCACTAGAACACTTTTCGGTCCGTAAATCATTGCAGCCACACGATTTCCGTTTCCATCGACATTGTAGAGCTCCCCATTTTCGGTAATGGCATTGGTGCTTGTCAGATAGGTATCAGAAAAAAATGATTTTTTGTATATCTCTTCTGTTTGTGCTTGTGATATATTTTTCATGTACCTGTCTAAAAAGTTGTACCGTCCTGATCTTAAATGGTCTATAATCCCGGTTTCAAATAAGGTCATAGATCCGCCGACAGCTACCAGCTCACCTTCCTTGATAAATTCGGCAACCTTTGTGACAACCTGATCCTTGTTCTCCACGAAAACAGCCGTCATATTGTTCTTTACAAGGCTATCCATGGTCCTTGTCATTTGTTTGTTTAAAACAGACATTAGATGTTTGTCCATGGTAATCCTCCTAAATACTTTAACTAAATAAATGGAACCCGCCTTTAATCAGACGGGTGCCATTTTATTGTGAAGATAAAATCTTAAAAGTTCAATTTAGAAACCTTAAGTATCCCTTCTGTATTGCGCAGCTTTTCAACTAAATCAGGAGATACTTCGTTATCAACACTTACGAAAGACACTGCCTTGTTTGAGCTAGAATCGCGGCGGCTCCATTGCATTGCTGCAATATTTACATTATTCTGACCTAAAAGTGTCCCTACCTTACCGATTATACCCGGTACGTCATTATTTTGGAGAGCCAAAACATGCTTTGTAGGTTCGAAATCCAATGTATAACCGAAGAAGTCAACTATACGAATAGTATCCTTGGCAAATACTGTACCCGATACAGAAATAGCGTTGTTTTTCCTGTAGAATTTAACGGTAATGAGGTTTGTATATTTCTCCAGATTACTGGTTTTGCTTTCAATAAGCTCTATACCCATTTCATTTAGCTTAAGCTGTGCATTTACATAATTAACCTCGGCCTCACTGACAACAGATAAAAAGCCTTTGATAATTGCCAAGGTAATAGGCTTAGTAGGCTTATCAACTAAGTCGCCGCTATATGTTATCTCAATTTTATGAACTCTTTCTTTTTCTGCCTGGTAGTAAATCGCGCCTAGCTTTTCGCCTAAGCTTGTATATGGCTTAAGCTGTTCAACGTCTCCTGTAA
>CAZPIS010000019.1:0-12544 GCA_964586745.1 uncultured Ruminiclostridium sp. | reverse complement strand
CACAAAGTAGCCAAGAAAAATTATATAATAATGTTTAATTTATGTCCAACATTAAATTGTCAGACTCACTTCATAATTTACCGGTAGCCTCAAATTCCTTACTTACAGCTTGATAGGTTTTTCAGATTAGCCGGACTGCTCTAAAACTTAAATGTATGCAATTTTAACAGCTGTAACCTGCAATGATTTAGCACTCGGTGAAAACGTCCGGTTTAAAGTTCCTTTAATCTCAATAGAAGTCCTATAAAATAATCGGGAAGCGGAGCTTCAAATGTCATCTCTTCCTCACTTGCTGGATGTTTCAGCTTTAAATACCGGGCATGTAAGGCTTGCCCCTCAGTATCCATTAATTTACATGCTTTACCATAAACAAGGTCTCCTGTGACAGGATGGCCTATAGAAGCCATATGCACGCGTATCTGATGCGTTCTTCCGGTTTCCAAATTAAGCTGAACATGTGAATATCCTTTGTAGCGTTCAATTACTTTAAAATGTGTTACAGCCGGCCTACCGTTCTTTATGTTTACAGCCATTTTTTTTCGATTAGTCGGATGCCTTCCGATAGGCGCCGATATTCTACCAGTATTATCATCTATTATTCCATCAACAATCGCTTCATAGGTTCTTTGAACCAGATGGAGCTTCAATTGGGCAGACAATTTCATATGTGCATTATTATTCTTGGCAACTACAAGCAGACCGGTGGTATCTTTATCAATTCGATGAACAATTCCGGGCCTTATGACACCGTTTATATCGGACAATGAATCTCTGCAATGATATAAAAGAGCATTTACTAAAGTACCTTCCAAGTTCCCCGCTGCGGGATGTACCACCAAATCCTTGGGCTTGTTGATTACAATAATATCATCGTCTTCAAAAATTATATCTAAAGGAATATCTTGAGACTCGATTGCCGGAATAATCGGCTCAGGTATCTTTACTTCAACATTCATTCCGCTTTTTATCTTATAACCGCTTTTAACTTTTGCGCCGTTTACAATAACCAAACCTTGAGAAATTAATTTTTGAATAAAGCTCCTGGTTATGGATTCAGACTCCATTTGAGAAACTAAAAAGGAATCAAGTCTTTTATCTTCATCTGATTCATTTATAATAAATGTTTCAGTCCTGCTGTTCATCAGTCACCTCAGTAAGGTCATGTTTCTTTTTGTTATTTTCAGGTTCCTTATATATAAAAAGAACATAATAAACCAGCAGAATGGCCCCTACATTTACACAAACATCAGCAAAATTAAAGATAGGAAAATCATATCCAAAGGGATAAAAATCAAGAAAGTCAACAACAAATCCTCTTAATAGCCTATCAATAAAATTACCTATAGCCCCTGATATCAAAAAAGCCAGAGAAACTCTTAAGACAATACTCTTATTTTTAATAAAATACCAAATCATAATGCCAACAAGTACAATAGTGAGTAGGATGAACGCCCATCTGAAATTCTGTAAAATACCGAAGGCTGCCCCCCGATTTTCCAAGTACGTCAGATGAAAAAAATCCTTAATTACTATAACTCCGTCATATTGCAGTCTATTTGTATAAAAATACCATTTTGACAGTTGATCTATTCCTGTTAACACTATTATTAACGCAATCCAAAGCATCTTTTTGCTCCCATTCGTTTTTTTATTTATTCAACAGTAACTCCCGTAAAATAATGCTTTAATATTTCATCATATTTATAACCATTTCGAGCGAATCCTTTTGCACCTTCCTGGCTCATTCCTACAGCATGACCCCAGCCTTTGCCTGTTAATACAAAGTTTCCGTCAGAGACCTCACCGTTTATTATCGAAGAATTATCCGCACCCATAATTTTAACAGGACCTGCTTTGGATAAAATATCATATATTCCCGATGAAGTCACTGCTTTTTTCCCGAATACATTTAGTGTAGATACTCTGTCTGAGGAAATTACAGATACTGTACCGGATACTGATCCCGAGCCTGATGAATTTATAGTAAACATACGACTGGGGAGATAACCTCCGTTTTCTCCAAGAATAATACGTATATCCTCATAGCTATATGTAATTGAGCCGCTTGTTCCGACTATTCTAAGCTTATTGACCCTTCCTGCGGGCGTATATTCATCGGCAACCATTGTTACTATGTCGCCAATTTCAACATCGCTAATAAAAAGCTTCATTTTAATATCGGCAGCGGTAAACGTTCTTGACCAATTATAATTATAAGAATTCTGCGCTTCATACGGATCTTCTACACTCTTTAAATATGGAGTAGCAGATCCCCAGACATTAACATTATCTTCAGTCATCCCGCCGCTTGAGCTAAAATAGTGCAAGGAAGCCAAGGTGCCATTATATAAAACTTTTTTGCCCTTAGTTTCAATTACTGCTTGGTTAGTAGGCTCTTTTTCATCGTTGTATCCGCCGTAAACCTGTGAAGCAGAAGTATTAACAACGTCAAAATCCCATTTTTTATAGCTTCTCATTGCCCTGTATGCAAAGGTCCTGGCCGCCACTGCCTGAGCTTTTAAAGCTTCAATAGGGGCATATGACTCAATTTCTCTGGGAACAACTCCATATAAGTATTCCTCTAAATTTAAACTATTAATCACAGTCATATCGCTGTCTGAAAAACGCCTGAATTCAATTTCGCCGCGGTATTGTTTACTGTTAACCGATATTACTTTAGGGGAATTTGTATCATTTGGACGTATTGTCAGTTTAACATTTATGTCACCAAAAATAAGAATTGGCTCAAAGCTACTGTTGTATACAATTATTCGTGAATCAGATTTATCCATGACCTTTAATGGAATACTCCCCAACTTAGCAGTAAGGTTTGGCAAATCCGCATTAGCTTTGGCAGAATCAGAATAGAACCCTGTACAAACCGACCAACCATCTTCAAAAAGAGGATAAGATATAACCCCGGCCCCCTTATAATCACTGCATAATTTCTGAGCAGACGCTAAATCCGATACTCTGTTTCCAATCTGAACATGATATGGTCCATAGGTTTCGCCTTCAAAAGGAATACCCTCATTAGGACTATACTCGGAAATAACTCCCGAAGATGATTTTATAAAATGCGAATCTTTCCTTAATATTGACTGAATCCCGCCTTTTTCGGTCAAAAGAATATTAAATTTATTATCCTTGTAATAACCTATTTCCAGACCGGATTTTGTTACTAGTGAAACACCGGAGGTTGAAGCACTCCCAAAATAAAGCCCTACTCTGATTGTCTCCGGATATGTCTGCGCTAATGCTTCACTTCCTGAATAAGTCAAAAAAATAAGACATAGAACCATAATTATGGCAACAGAACAGCATGATTTTTTCGGCATCATAAGCATACCTCGCTATATTTTTCTTTAGTAGCTCCGCTACTGCTGAAGGTCGCTACACTGTTTACAAGGAGCGATAGCAACGCCGGAAACAGTAGTAGCACCCATGCAAGGCTTGCCCAAGAAGACAAAGTCTGATTGGCAGCAAGCTACTGCAGAGTTTTATATACTTTTATTTAATTATACCCATTTAGACCGCCTATGTACATAACACAAAACGAAACATTACAAATAAGAAATATTATTGCAACATACTGTGGCGCACTTTAACGCCGCTCCGGCGCTAGATTAGCCATGATTAATTACGGTTCCTACTTTTTTTAATATTACTTCTGTGTTATTATAAATGCAGCTTATTAATAAACACGGGAGATATTATGAAGGTAACTGCTGTTAAAACAAAACTATTGGAGGCTAATCAATATACTTTGACAGAAGTATTGTCCGAGTCTTTAGGTAGTCTTAGTGAAAACAGCATTGTTGCAGTAAGTTCCAAGGTTATTTCTTTATGTGAAGGGAATGTTTTGCCATTAAAGGATATTTCAAAGGACAATCTGATAGAAAGTGAAGCCGATATTTTCATCCCCAAGAAATACAGTAAATACGGTGTATATTTGACAGTTAAAAACGGTTTATTGGTTCCGTCTGCAGGTATAGATGAGTCTAATACTAACGGTTACTATGTCATGTGGCCAAAAAATCCACAAAAAACAGCTAATTATTGTTGGGAGTTTTTAAGAAAAAAATTTGACCTCAATAATATTGGAATTATTATAACCGATAGCACTACTTCCCCTCTAAAATGGGGAGTTACCGGAAAAGCCATCTCTCATTGCGGTTTTAAGAGTGTAAATTCAAAGATAGGCGAAAAGGATCTTTTTAATAAAACTCTTCGTCAAACCCGAATTAATATTGCCGATGGATTGGCTGCATCAGCAGTTTTATGTATGGGAGAATCAGTTGAGCAGACTCCTGTTGCAATAATAGAAGACGTACCCTTTGTAGAATTTCAGAATCATGTGCCCACCTCAGATGAGCTTAAATCACTAAGAATCGAAATCGAGGATGACCTTTACGCACCCATATTAGAGCGGGCTCCCTGGACCGATTAAAAATCACTGTCTGGCCCCTTTTTTTGCCAGCATGTCTGCCATTTCATTAAGCTCTATCCCTGTGTGGCTTTCAACCTTATACCAAACTATCGATATATTACAGTTATCAATATATTCCTTATAGGCTTGTGTCATAAGAGTATTAGTGCGGAATTTGCCTGTTGCCCACTTTTCAATATTTTGAAAATCATAAAAAATAGTAATCTCTTTTATATTCTCTTTTTTACACCATTCCAGAGTCTCTATTACAGCTTGGATTTCTCCTCCTACCTGTCTTGAGTTAAATGCCTCAGGAGTATCCACCTTGCCGGATAACTCTGCCACAATAACTCCTTCTTTTAAAATAACTGCACCATAACCTGTACAGCCTTCTATAAAAGATCCATCCACATAAGCATAGTAAAGCGTTGAAACTACTATATCCGGCACATTTGATTTCTGTTTATCAGAGCTTTTCATTTCAGAATTACTTCTTTCTTTGAGCTTATCTGACTGCCCTAATAAAGCTATAATACGTGTGAATTGTTCCTCGGTTAAATCCGAGTCTCTCCTGTAATTATGAGCCTGCTTTTTAGGGCTGTAATCAATGATTAGCTTACCAAGAACCTTGTCCTTCTCACTTACTTTTATTTTTAATAGATAGTCTCTGACAAGAGCTATTTCGGGCTCTAATCCGGAGCTTAAAAAAATAGGCTCCAATGAATTATATATAGAAATAAGTTCTTCTTCGCAAATATAAGACATATATTCAGAATTCTCCTGACTGCCCGATTTCTTATAGATATTTTAACAGAACATCGTGGTTAAGGCTATAGAGTAAGGCATCTTCCCGGGTAATATAACCTTTCTTATATAACTCACTGATATCATAATCCATGCTCTGCATGCCGAAATTCTTGCCACTATGAATTACAGAGTCAATTTGGTAGGTTTTGTTTTCCCTTATAAGGTTTTGAATGGCATTATTAGAGCTCATAATCTCAAAAGCAGCTACTCTTCCTCGCTCTTCCGATGGAAGTAACTGTTGGGAAATAACGGCCTTAAGAACTGTTGAAAGCTGTAGACGAATCTGATGCTGTTGATTGGGCGGAAATACATCTATTATCCTGTCAATTGTCTTTGATGCTCCCAAGGTATGAAGAGTCGAAAATACCAAATGTCCTGTCTCAGCAGCAGTCATAGCAATTGAAATAGTTTCAAGATCCCTCATTTCTCCTACCAGAATCACATCGGGCGATTCTCTCAAAGCTGCCCTTAATGCCCGAGCATAGTTATGTGTATCCTGTCCTATCTCTCTTTGGTTAACAACACTCATTTTATGCTGATGGAGATACTCTATAGGCTCTTCAAGAGTTAGAATATGACATCTCTTCGTACTGTTTATTAAGTCTATTATACATGACAGGGTTGTGGATTTACCACTACCTGTTGGTCCTGTTACCAGTACAAGGCCTTTGTTGAGCTTATGCATCTGTAAAACAGAATCGGGTATTAATAAATCCTTCGGATTTGGCAATTCTGTGAAAACAAGACGAATTGCAGCTGCCAACGATCCTCTCTGAATAAAGGTATTTACACGGAATCTTCCCATTTTGCTCATAGAAAGTGAAAAATCCTTATCACCGACAGCTAAAAATGAATTAAAGGTTTCGTCATTGGGAAAAAGCTCGCGAACAAGTCTTTTTGTATCTTCAGGCATTAATATTTTTTCTCCGGTATATTGCAGTTCTCCTCTGACCTTCAAGACCGGAGGAACCCCCACTGTTATCTGTAAATCTGATGCATTATTATTTACTGCAATACTAAGCAATTCTTTCATGCTATATGTAGTATTTTCCATTATGGTATCCCTTCCCATAAATCTATTGTATTGTTTAGCTCAAAAGGCTCCTGTCGGAGTCTCCACTCTGTAATAGAGCAAATTTCATTCGGTTTGCTTACTGAATCGGGTTGTCTTATTAAAAGACTTATATTTAGAAATTTCCGTCTGGAATTCTCTTCTAAAATAATAGTACGTTCTATGGTCATAGACAAGACATCATTAGAAGAATTCATAGAGCGAATAATGTTCTCACCCAGAAGTATATCAAAATTCGCAAAAAATGATTCCGGTCTGTCACGAGAAATACTAAGGGCATCATTAATTTTGCTTTTAACATCATACAAAAAACGCTTTCCTTCAGAATCAAGCATATAATAGGTTTTGTTATTTTCTGCGTTTCTGCGGGATAGCCTCAATTCAGATGCAGATGTTGAAAGGCTTAATAACGCAAACACAACCAATGTCACCAAAAGCAGTGATATTAATACAGTTGAACTTCCATTTTGAGACTTTAACTTCACCATCATTTATTTTCACTCCAGTAGGACACATCTTCAACAATTACCGAAACCTTATATATCTCATGTTCCTCATTCTTTTCAAGCGGATAGGGTTTTAGTCTTAGCACTCTTAAATCAACATGTAACAAACCTTCCTGATCATCCGACAATTTAACCATATCACCGTATATAGCGTATAGAGAGTTAGAATCTTTAAGAACTGAGCGTTCCCAATTATTGTCATAATATATTGTAAACCTGTTGGCTTTTTCGGATAGGCTTTTTTCACCTTGAAAGTCTTCTATAAGAGCATTTGTTTCTAATACAGCGTAATCTATATCAACCGCCTTATCATGACTAATCTGAGATGCCACAAAAAGACGTATTATACCGACTGACAATACGGCTAATACAGCTACTGCAATAAGCATTTCAATTAATGTGAACCCTTTTTTCCCTGACTTCACAATACATCTCCCATTATTCTGATCGAACTTTTATAGTACTATTGTATGCCTTTAAGCCGTTAATACCGACACTGGTTAAAATCTGATGTTCTGCACGATTATAATCAATTCGGAAGCTATCAACTTTTGCAATTGTCTGACTTACATCTGTTAATGGTTCCTCACCTTTTAGAACAAATGCTTCCATTATATACCCGGAACTGTAATAAATCCAAGTTTCATAGTCTTCTCCGTCTATGCTTTCATATATAACTAAAGCATTATTACCTGTAATAGGATCAGGCTTAACGTCTAAACAGCCGATAATATCGCTCTGACGAATTTTAGTCATTATAAAAGAACTGGCAACCCTAAGTTCACTGCTTTTTTCCTTAGAGGTATTCAATCTTTGATATGCTCCAAAGGTAGAAAATGATAGGCTAAAACAGCCCGCTCCAAGCAAAATTAAAAGTAACATCGCACAAAGGGTTTCAACCGACGCACGACCATTTTTCTGTTTTAAACTGATATTATTTTTATTATGAACCTCTTTCATAAACCTCCACATATGGCATGACATTTGATGCGAATACTTCATAATAATAGAAATACTTGTCATCATTAATTATCAGGCCATAATGCTTACTTAAGTATTCCAGATTCGGAGGATAACTTCCCTCTAAGGCATAGCACTGAATACATGCCCGCTCAATAGCCTCCTTAATTCTATCCGGTTGTGTCCCGCTACTGTTTTCCCAGAATTTATCCATGGAAATAACCGAAACTACAGTTACAATTATAATAATAACTATAAGAAAAGGCTGAACCCATTTGAATACATTGTTTTTAAACATATCAAGCCCCCTATCCTATAGAAGACATCATGCTGATAAGTGGTAACAAAACCGAGAGAAGCACAATTCCCAAAACTACTGAAAGTATTGCGACCAATGTAGGCTCAATAGTTTTGCTGAACTTTTTCAAAGAAATATCGGCTTCCTTACCGTAAATCCTTGATAATTTATGCAAATTGTTTTCAAGGTTACCGGAACGTTCTGCGGTTTTTATCATTTTTGAAAAAAGCTCAGGAAAAATATCAGTGTCCTTGATAGCATCCGAAAATGACTCGCCGTTTGTCATTTTTTGAGCTGCTTCTTCCATCCTTTGAGTAACATATCTATTATCTGTCAACCCTTTAACCACATTAAAGCCGTCTATTGTGTTCATACCGCTTTGAATTGTAAGGCTAAGTCCCTGCCCTATCCTGTATGCTAATATTTTACGGTACAATAATCCGGTTATTGGATTATTAACCTTTAGCCTATCAAAAGCAAATCTCCCTTTTTGAGTTTTAACATACAATAAAACTGCTATTGTGACAGGTACCAGTATCACTATAAGCCACAAGAATACTTTTTCAAGGGAT
This sequence comes from uncultured Ruminiclostridium sp., assembly GCA_964586745.1. Classification (GTDB taxonomy): domain Bacteria; phylum Bacillota; class Clostridia; order DSM-8532; family DSM-8532; genus DTU059. The sequence continues at coordinate 3,900 of CAZPIS010000019.1, read as the reverse complement.
ATTGTAAAAGAAAACAGCGCCTCTGCTTCTTTTGGCATTTGACCGCCAAGACTTTGAACAATTTCACCGAACATAGGTATAATCTTAAGAATCATCAGCCCGATAACGCCCAGCATAAGTAAGGTTAGTATAACGGGATATGTAATGGCACTTTTCATTTCTTTATTTAAGTCTGACTCATTTTCGTAATAAACTGAGAGATTTTCCATTACAGTATCCAACATACCGGTTAATTCACCAATTTTAATCATATGCAGCATATAATCCGGAAAGCTGCCTTCTGCCGAAAAAGCCTGATGCATTGACATACCGTTTATAATCTTCTCTGAAATGAATTCCATGGATTTTTTTATCTCCGGATTACTTATATCTTCCGATAGTATCGGTATTCCTTCTAAAGGGCTTACTCCGGACTTAAAGACAAGTTCCATCTGATGGCATAACAGTGAAAGCTCCATGGGACTTATTATTTTCTTGTTATACGCAGTTTTATTTTTCTTCATAATCACTCATTCCCTTTTTAGGTGTGATATCATTATTACTATAATACCATTTTTTGACGACAAAAAACACGATTAATCTACAAAAGCAATAAGTAATAAGTAATAAAGTTACCTTTATTAATCAAAAGGTAACTTTATTACATTTTTCCCGCCACGAGTTACAACGACTCAGTACCCGTTCGAAATCGCAGTAGCTTGCCGCCAATCAGACTTCGCTATCGCTTGTCCTCTTGGGCAATCCTTGCATGGGTGCTACTACTGTTTCCTTAAGTCGCTTCGTTCCTTGTAAACAGTGTAGCGACCTTCGTCTGATTTCGGTAACGGGTGAGGCCGTTATAACGAGCAACGCGAGTTTCAACGACTCGGGACCCGTTCGAAATCTCTGATTTCGGTAATGGGTGAGGCCGTTAAATTTTAATTTGTTTAATTGCTTCTTCAGAGCCTATACAAACATCCTTAATACATCCTTCCTCCATCGGAGAACGAAGTCCGGAGGTTTTTAAAAGCTCTGTAAAGGTCATAGTTCCCGCTTTCTTGCTAAAGCTGAGATATTTTTCCCAAGCAGCTTTGTAGTCTTCAGACATCAGATTTCTAAACTGAAGGGCACAGGTCTGTGCCAAACAATAATCAATATAATAAAACGGTGAACTGTAGATATGAGTTTGAGCCTGCCAGCGTCCTCCCCTCCCGAAGAAAATGTCATCCTCATAATCCAAATCAGGCTGATATTCACTTTCAATACGTTTCCATGCAGCCTTTCGCTCTTTCGGTGTCATATCAGGATTCATATATACAACATGCTGATACTCATCAACGGCACAGCCATAGGGTATAAAATTGATAGCCGATGCCAGATGCATATATTTATATTCCTCTACTCTATCGCCAAAAAACATCTTCATCCACGGCAGGGTAAAAAACTCCATGCTCATGGAGTGGACCTCACAAGTTTCCATAGTAGCAGTTCTGTATTCACTAATTTCGATATCCTTTGCCAAATAACCGTTAAGAGCATGACCTGCCTCATGGGTTAAAACATCAACGTCACCGCTGGTACCGTTAAAATTTGCAAAAATAAACGGGGATTTATAATCCGGAAGATATGTCATATACCCCCCCGATGCTTTCCCTTTACGACTTAGGCAATCTAAAAGTTCATTTTCCAACATGAAACGGAAAAACTCACTGGTCTCTTTAGATAATTCATCATACATTTTTTGCCCTGCTTTAAATATTTCTTCAGGTGTACCGGCGGGCTTTGGATTTCCATCTTTAAAATAAAGCAGTGAATCGATAAAGGTAGTCTTTTTTAGCCCCAGCCTCTCTCTTTGCATTTTATTTAGTTTCGATGAAAGAGGCACCATATACTGTTTTACCTGCTCTCTGAAGGCAGATACTTCTTTTGGGCCGTAGCTGTTGCGGCCCATTCTGATATAACCAAGCTCCACATAATTTTCAAATCCCAGCTTTTTTGCCATATTAGTGCGTACTTTTACTAATTTGTCATATATATCATCAAGCTTTTCCTTATTTTCTTCAAAAAACTCTGTTCGCTTTTTATATGCCTTCTTTCGACTTTCACGGTCCGGTGACTCCATATATAAGCGAAGCTGTGATAAATTAAGCTTTTTCCCGTCGAAATCAAGCTGTGCTGAGGCTATTAGTTTAATATACTCACTAACAAGTCTGTTTTCTTCCTGTAAATCAGGTATAATTACCGGGTCAATAGCTTTTAGCTCAAGCTCCGCATTTTCAAATAGCAGCTTTCCAAGCTTTTCTTCTAACTCTTTTCTGTAACCTGACGCCACAAAAGCCCTGTAAAATTCCGCACTTGAGTTTTCTATCAGCGGGCTGTTCTCATCAAAGAAATCCTTTTCCCTGTCATAAAAATCATCCTCGGTGTTCATTGTATTACGGATGTGAGCTATGGTACTCATTGTACTTAATTTATCTGATAAAGCGGTAAATTCCTTATGAGCAAGAAGCTGTTCTTCATAAGATTTTGCATTCTTCACTATTTTGATAAGTCTATTAACTTCTTTAGTAAAGGCTTCAATATCAGGTCTTTTATATAACATTTCCGAGAACTTCATAAATTATTTTCTCCTCTTTTTACTTATTATTTAAAAATAAAGATTAAATATTATTCCTTTATAAATATGGTGAAAAGTAGATGAAAAATGCTTAAAATACTTATTGGTACATTCTTGACAAAGCATGAAGTCATTTGTATAATAGTAAAGTCGCTTTTATATGTGCCAGTAGCTCAGCAGGATAGAGCAACGGACTTCTAATCCGTCGGTCGGGTGTTCGAATCATCTCTGGCACGCCAAGCAGTAAGCCACTTTCAAAGATTTTGAAGGTGGCTTTTATCTCAGAAATTTTTGTTTTATAAAACCTTGCTGTTTTTTAGTCTCAATATATTCATACCTAGAAAATCCTGCTACAACTGTTCTTTTAGAATTTTAAAAAGGAGATCGACCAACCCGTCTGCTCTATCAACTTCACCGAATCTATCGTTAATACTGTAACCCTGTTCAGCCTCGAACCCGCTTGTCGGAGGAATACCAAGGCTAAATCCATCTTGCCCTGCTTTTGAATTTCTTATGCATTCAATCAGTTGGCCCACGCCCATTAATGGCAAACAATTCTCCTTTACAAAGTAATCACCCGGATCGAATTCAAAGTCATAGAAATCTTCTCCCTCTGATTCTTGTTCATCCTCAGATAATTTTTCAGCTACTGCTAAATCTTCCAACATTCTCAGTCTTTTTAACGTTATTGTGGCTCTTTTAGATAAAATCACTTCGCCAACCACAAATTCCAGGTTTTCATAAACATCATTTTCTACATCCTTGCATACAGATGCAACAGCTCTATCGTATACAGCAGGAAGCCAAATTGTATTAAGAGTTTGCTTTTGACTAAATGTCAATGAATTCAAATCTTCAACAGTTAAATATTGCTTCATAAACTTCCCCTCATATTTAATATTTTTTTCATTATATCATAATTTGTCCATGGGCATATTATTAATAATTGAAAGATATCTTTTAATAAACTTCATACCTATTCTATAGGAACACAATTATTGACATATCAAATAAGCATTGATATTATATGAATAGTTCGGGTTTTTGAAAGATGCCGGATATAAGCTGTAATGTTTGTTTTTTAATGATATATTTGTATATCTTGCAATTTGTTATTAATAAAAAATCATTTTTGCGGTACCCTGGGTCTTTATTTCAAAGCCTTATATATTGGTTTATAGATTATTAATTTAATGGAGGCCAAAAAATGAGTAACACATCTTACAACCCTTATGAAACTGCGCAACAACAATTTGACTCGGTTGCCTCAATGTTAGACCTTGATGCCGCAACCTGTGAGCTTT
>CAZPIS010000018.1:0-12930 GCA_964586745.1 uncultured Ruminiclostridium sp. | reverse complement strand
CATACACAATATATAGTGTCAATCCACTGCTGACTATTTTTTTTGTGCAAAATGACGGAAATATGAATTACCAAGCCTTTGACCTTATTTTATATTTCGACAAAAAACAATATTTTGTTGAGTAGTAATGACATTAATACAACATATTGTGTTTTAACTGCTTTCATCAATATGCCCAAAACATAGATTTAGAGGCACTTTCATAAAAGCTTTGAATTTTTACTTTTTTTCCTACAAAATATAAACTAAAATACAAGGCCTCGACAAATTATTTAATAAAAAAATTTAGTGAAATTGACTAATAGTACTTTAGTCTAGGTTTATGTAGGAATACACTCCCATATTAAAAAATCTAAATATTTTATTATTACCTACCCTATAAAAATTCATAGGACATACGCATTATATACATATATAGGAATTTTATGTTTTAATTGAATTACTACATAGAAATATTACAAAAAATGTAGTTTTATAAGGGGGTCATGCTGTGCTGTCTTTTTTAAGAAGCAAAATCAATACCGAAAAGTCACACGATATAGAAGATAACGTGAACAGCATACAACAAGGTGATTTCGCACTGAGAGAAAAGTTTATCTTAGAGTATAAACCTTATATACTAAAATGTGTATCAATGTATAACCATAACCTTCAAAGTGACTATAGCAGCGATGAATTTAGCATAGCATTAATAGCATTCAATGAAGCAATTAATACATATAAAATAGTCAAAGGGATGTCTTTTTTGAATTATTCGCAAATTGTAATACGAAATCGGCTAAATGATAATGCAAGAAAAAATCGAAAAGATCGGCATGTTGTCTCATTAGATAGCCTTCGTGCCGATGATGAAGAAAACCATCCTTATGAAATACCTTCAGAGGACAAGTCTTTTCAACGTCTGGAATTAAGGGATGAAATAACCTCACTTATTCTTGAATTAAAAGATTATGGCATTTGTTTAAGGGATCTTATCAGACTCTCACCAAAGCATACAGAGACGCGAAAGCGATTAATTGGTCTTGCAGAATTAATTTATACAAATCACTATCTGATTTCAAAACTTAAACGCACAAAAGGTATACCTATAAAAGAGCTTATGGAGCTATCCCCTGTCTGCCGAGGGACCATAGAACAGAATCGTAAATACATAATTGCCTTAGTCCTTATTCTCGACAGTCGCTTAGAAAACATGAAGTCTTATGTATCAATTTCCGAAAGGAGTGAGCTTAATGCAAAATAAAGCAACAATAATAAAGCTATCTTTGCTCTCTGCTATAGTAATGACTGAGGATTGTGAGTTTAAAAGAATTTTAAGAAAACCCAATATGAGCGCCGGAGCTGAGATTAATATCAATATCAAATCAGAAGCTGTTAAAAAGCCTCTATTTATAACAAAATTTAAACCTAATCTTGCATTTGGTGTTCTTGCAATCTTTTTGTGTTTATTTATTGTAGCAAAGCTTTCATTAAGCTTAATCCCTGAAAAATCAGACGTTTTTGCATATATAGATGTGGATATTAATCCTAGTGTATCCTTCTCAATTGACAAAAATGCAAAAGTACTCAGCGTCGACTCACTGAATGATGATGCTATAAAGCTCATAAATGAAGCTGATTACAAGGGGAAGAATATAACTGACGCAATTATTCTTTTTACCCAAAAAGCAAAATCAATGGAATTTGATTCTTCTTTTGTTCTTATTTCCGGTGCTGTGGATAAGCTTAACGAAAATTTAGCCCAAAATGAAGATATGTTACAAGATGTTCTTTTATCAATTATAAACGATGATAAAATGAAAGACTTTGAAATTCTAAGCCAAGCTGTTAAAGTATCTCCGGAAATGAAAGCTGAAGCAAAGGAAAACGGCATTACTCTGGCAAGACAAGCAGCCTATATACATGCCAACAGGAATGGGAATTCTATTTCACTTGAAGAAATAAAAGATTCCGAAACATCTTATATATTCACAATTCTTGGTTCAGAAGGATTACCGGAAGATGATTCTTCAATAATAACCGAAGTTATAGACTCAAGCGATGAAGCATCCGGAAATAAGACTCCTTCAGCCGAGTCTACACCTTCACCTGATCCTGAGCCTACGCCCTCACCATCACCAGAATCCGCACCAACACCCACACCTGAGCCTACACCTACACCTACTCCTACTCCTACTCCTACTCCTACTCCTACTCCCAAACCCACATCTGCACCATCGCCAAGCCCGGTAAGGAAGGCAACTGTAAACGCAAGTGTAACCGATTCAGGAATAAAGCTTTCTTGGAACAAAACAGACAGCAACAACTTTAATGGTTATAAAGTAGTTATATCTAAATCTAATTCTTCCCCATCATATCCGAATGATGGTTATATAGCATATATTACTGATATTTATACAACAAGCTATCATATTAAACCTTACATGAATTATAACGGTGGTGATCTCGGTGGCAAGGTGAAACCCGGAGAGTCATATTATTTCTCCATAACCTCTTTATATAATGATGGAAACGTTAAAGGAAATACCGTTAAGAAGACAATGCCCGGCGAGATTGAAACAACGCCTACTCCGGCGCCAAGTACAGTGCGCATAGCAACAGTAACCGCGAATGTAACCGATTCCGGAATAAAGCTTACATGGAATAAAACTGACAGTTATAGCTTTGTATATTATAAAGTTGTAATGTCGAAAAATAATTCTTCTCCATCATATCCTGATGATGGTTATATAACCTATATTTCTGATGTTAATACAACAAGCTATATGGTAAAACCATACGCACAATATAACGGCGGAGATTTCGGGGGTATGGTTAAACCCGGAGAGACATATTATTTCTCTATAACAACTTGCTACAATGATGAAAAGGTTAAAGGTAATGCCGTTAGGAAGACCATGCCCGGCGAGACCGAAGCAACTCCTGCTCCTGTAAGTGAGACGCTTAGCTTGTCCTCAAGCATAGTAGACGACAAAATAGTATTATCCTGGAATCCACTGTCAGGTAATGGATTCAACTATTATAAGGTTGTCATTTCAAAATACAATCCAAATCCTGTATATCCCAATGATGGATACTTGTATTACTTTACCGATGCAGACCAAACAATAACAACAATAAATCCCGCTGACTGGTATAACGGCGGAGACTTTGATGGTTGGATGACATCCGGAGAAAAATACTATATAGGCATTACCGCAGTATATAATAATAAAAATATTCTAAGTAATGTTTTATACTTAACTTGTCCGTAAATGGAATTTATATAATTAATGAATCCAGGAGGCCCTGTTCAGCAAAACTGAAATAGCGGTCTCCTGCTACTATTATGTGATCTACAACATTTATTGATATTGTTTTCATAGCCTGACAGATTTTGCGGGTGACATCTACGTCTGCACCGGAAGCCTTTAGACTGCCTCCAGGATGATTATGGGCAAGTATTATGCTATTGGCCTTATGACGGAGGGCTGTTTCTACAATGATTCTTGGATAAACCGGCGCTTCATTTATTGTACCCTCATGAACAAGCGCAGAATGATTTACATGGTTTTGCGAATCAAGGCAAATAACAAAAAAGCATTCATATATACGCCCCGCAAATAGCGAAAGAGCATAGTTTCCCGCTGTCGTGGATGAATTAATAATAGGTCTGTTACCCCATTTCTGCTTAAGGTATCTCCGAGATAATGGTGCTACCATCGAAATAAGTATAGCTGTATTAAGGCTCACCTTGCAACGCCTTTCAATATCTCTGGGATCGGCCTCTAGAAGATCATGGAGTGTTCCGAACTCTTTTACCATACGATGTGCTAAAGTGTTTGTATCACGCTGTGGGATGCTATAGAATAAGAGCAGTTCGATAACCTCGTGGTCAGAAAAATTATCAAGCCCTTCATCCATATATCTTTCCTTAATTCTATTTCTATGACCTTCATGAACATTGAGTTCAGACATTTCAAAACACTCCAATTATTATATTACCTTAGTATTTACATATATATCTTGTTCATATTATCATATTTTTACTTTTTATTACAATAGTATTATTTTAATTATTTACGTTATTGCACATTCTCACTTATTCTCAATCCTTTAATTTCCCACCGTCAATTAAAGTCAAAAGGGCCAAAAGAAACTGGCAGACAATCTAAACGATCATCTGCCAGTAACATATAAACTATTTCATTTTACTTTGTTCCACACTAAAATTACTTTCTTGGATTATTAACCTGAGCCTGTGCTGCTGCTAGACGAGCAATAGGCACACGGAAAGGTGAACAGGAAACATAGTTTAATCCCGCTCTGTGACAGAATTCAACAGAAGAAGGCTCTCCTCCATGCTCACCACAGATACCAAGCTTGATATCAGGGCGGGTCTTTCTGCCTAAAGATGCTGCCATTTCAACCAGTTTACCGACACCTGTCTGATCCAGCCTTGCAAATGGATCTGATTCATAAATCTTCTTTGCGTAGTAATCTTCTAGGAAGTTACCGGCATCATCACGGGAGAACCCGAAGGTCATCTGAGTGAGGTCGTTGGTTCCGAAGGAGAAGAATTCGGCTTCTTTAGCAATTTCATCTGCGGTTAGAGCTGCTCTTGGTATCTCAATCATGGTTCCCACCATGTATTTAAGATCAACTCCCGCCTTCTTAATTACCTCATCTGCAGTTTTTACTACAATATCTTTTACATACTTTAATTCCTTAATATCTCCCACAAGAGGAATCATAATTTCAGGAATAACGCTCATGCCTTCCTTATTTACATTGATTGCTGCCTCAATAACTGCTCTGGTCTGCATTTCTGCAATCTCAGGATATGAAACTGCAAGACGGCATCCACGATGACCCATCATAGGGTTAAACTCATGGAGTCCGGCAACGATGGACTTTAATTCTTCAAAACTAATTCCCATTTCTCCCGAAAGGGCCTTGATATCATCTTCATTCTGAGGAAGGAATTCATGCAGAGGCGGATCCAAGTATCGAATTGTTACAGGGAAGCCCTTCATTTCACGGAATAAGCCTTCGAAGTCCCCTCTTTGCATGGGAAGTAATTTGTCAAGAGCCTTTCTTCTTTGTTCTTCGGTGCGCGCAACAATCATTTCACGCATAGCTTTAATTCTTTCACCCTCAAAGAACATATGCTCAGTACGGCAAAGCCCAATTCCTTCTGCGCCGAAGCTGAACGCCTGAGCAGCATCAACAGGTGTATCTGCATTTGTTCTAACCTTTAGTACTCTAATATCGTCTGCCCATTTCATAAATGTACCGAAATCACCTGTCATTTCAGGAGATACAGTAGGAAGCTTACCTGCATAAACATTGCCGGTGGAGCCGTCTAATGAAATCCAGTCACCTTCTTTGTATGAAGTTCCTGCTTTATCGGTAAATGTTTTATTAGCCTCATCAATGGCTAACTCGCCACATCCGGCTACACAGCATCTTCCCATACCACGGGCAACAACTGCAGCATGAGAAGTCATACCGCCGCGAGCAGTTAAGATACCCTGCGAAACGTGCATACCCTCGATATCTTCAGGTGATGTCTCAAGACGTACCAGAATAACCATTTTCTCGCCATTTTCAAAAGCTTTGGCAGCATCCTCGGCAGTAAAGAAAACCTTACCTGTAGCCGCGCCGGGAGAAGCTGGTAAACCCTTGGCAATAGGTTTAGCTGATATTAATGCTTTTACCTCAAAATTAGGATGAAGCAGTGAATCAAGTTGTTTCGGTTCAACCTTCATTATTGCCTCTTCCTTAGTAAGCATGCCTTCGTTAACCAGGTCAACAGCTATCTTTAAAGCAGCTTGTGCAGTACGTTTACCATTTCTGGTTTGAAGCATGAACAACTTACCGCGTTCAATGGTAAATTCCATATCCTGCATATCACGGTAATGTTTCTCTAAAGTATTGGCAATATCCACAAATTGATTGTATGCTGTAGGATTAGTCTCATTAAGCTGGTCAATGGTCTGAGGCGTACGGATACCTGCAACGACATCCTCACCCTGTGCATTCATAAGGAATTCGCCATATAGCTTTCTCTCACCGTTTGAAGGATTACGGGTAAAGGCAACGCCTGTACCTGAATCTTCACCCATATTACCATATACCATTTCCTGTACGTTAACAGCAGTTCCCCAATCACTTGGAATATCATTCATACGACGATAGTAAATAGCTCTTGGATTATCCCATGAACGGAAAACTGCTTTAACAGCCTCCATGAGTTGTTCTTTGGGCTCCTGTGGAAAGCTCTTGCCCATTTCCTTTTTATATAACTCTTGATACTTCTTTACCAAATTCTTTAAATCGTCAGCATCCAAATCAGTATCAAGATGAACACCCTTATTGGTCTTCATTTCTTCAAGGATATGCTCAAACTTATTCTTTTCGATTCCCATAACAACATCACTGAACATGTGCATGAATCTTCTGTAGCTGTCATAAGCAAATCTTGGGTTATTTGTAAGCTTTGCGAGGCCTTCAACAACAACATCGTTAAGACCTAAGTTAAGAATTGTATCCATCATGCCGGGCATTGATGCTCTTGAACCGGAACGAACCGATACAAGTAATGGATTCTCAGGATTACCGAATTGCTTTTCAACAACCTGTTCCATTTTGGTTAGGTACTGATAAATTTCGTCCTCAATATCTTTTTCAATTTTCTTACCATCTTGATAATATCTTGTGCATGCCTCTGTCGTAATTGTAAATCCTCTTGGAACAGGCAAACCAAGGCCTGTCATCTCAGCTAGGTTAGCACCCTTTCCGCCGAGTAAATTTCTCATCGAAGCATTCCCTTCGTTGAAAAGATAAACGTATTTAACCATTTATACTACCTCCTGGTTATATATTAGGAGCAATTATTTGCATCCTTATTATTAAAAGAATAATCTTTCCTTCAGATATCCGTTTAAATCTTTAATCGGAATTCTGACCTGTTGCATTGTATCACGTTCTCGAATAGTAATACAATTGTCTTCTAAAGAATCAAAATCAAAAGTAATACAGAATGGCGTGCCGATTTCGTCCTGCCTTCTATATCGCTTTCCGATTGATCCGGTCTCATCAAACTCACATACATATTCCTTGCTGAGCATTTCATAAATTTTGAATGCTTCATCAGAGAGCTTCTTGGAAAGAGGAAACACTGCCGCTTTAACCGGAGCAAGAGCAGGATGCAATTTTAATACGGTTCTTACATCACCCTCGGCGACTTCTTCTTCAGCATAGGCGTCGCAAAGAAAAGCTAATGCCACACGATCGGCGCCCAATGAAGGTTCTACACAATATGGGACATATTTTTCATTTTTCGCCGGGTCAAAATATGATAAATCCTCTTTAGCATGTACCATGTGCTGCTTTAAATCAAAGTCGGTGCGATCGGCAATCCCCCATAGCTCACCCCATCCAAAGGGAAATTTAAACTCAATGTCAGTTGTCGCCTTACTATAGTGGGAAAGTTCTTCCTTGGCATGGTCACGCATCTTTATATTTTCTTCTTTCATGCCAAGACTAATCAGCCAACTTTTACAAAAATCCTTCCAATAATAGAACCAATCCAAATCGGTACCAGGTTCACAGAAAAACTCAAGCTCCATTTGCTCGAATTCTCTTGTCCTGAAGGTAAAGTTTCCCGGAGTAATTTCGTTTCTGAAGGATTTTCCGATTTGCCCAATACCAAAAGGTATTTTCTTACGAGTAGACCTTTGAACATTCTTAAAGTTGACAAATATGCCCTGAGCAGTTTCCGGACGTAAGAATATCTCGTTTTTTGAATCCTCGGTCACACCTTGGAAGGTTTTGAACATAAGATTAAATTTTCTTATATCAGTAAAATCATGCCCTCCGCAATCCGGGCAAGGGATATTTTTTCCCTTTAAATAGGCTGTCATAGCATCGTTCGGCATTCCGTCAACAGGCATTTCAATGTTATTTTCTTTGTTGAAGTCTTCAATCAACTTATCTGCTCTATGTCTGGTTTTACACTGTTTACAGTCAATAAGCGGATCCGAAAATCCGCCTACATGGCCTGAAGCGACCCAAACTTGGGGATTCATTAATATAGCACAGTCAACCCCAACATTATAGGGATTCTCCTGAATAAATTTTTTCCACCAAGCCTTTTTGACATTATTCTTATATTCAACACCCAAAGGACCATAATCCCAAGTATTTGCAAGCCCATCATATATCTCTGATCCTTGAAAAATAAAGCCACGGTTTTTGCACAGCGCTACCACCTTGTCCATGGTTTTTTCGAACTGCATTTGCTATTCCTCCTGAATATCTCTTTTATAAGTAGTTATTTATACCTGATCCTCACTGCTATTTAGTGAGGTCTCAACCATATTCTCATGTGTATTCTGAGGTTTTTGGATTTTGTGATAAGTAATAGCTCCCTCATCTATTTCATGTATGGCAATTGTTACATCCTTATCGGAATTAAAATCTGTTAGCTTTCCTGCCCCGTTTGTTAGCATACGAGCACGCTTTGCGGTTAAAATTGCTAATGTATATCGGCTGTCGACCTTCCTCAATAATGAAGACATAGGGGGATAAATCATAATTACTCCAACTCCTCTAAATATTTTTAAATTTTTCTATTAATAGCTGATTTCTATTTGTTTTCATTTGTTCAGCTTGAACTATATTAAAGAATCTTTGTGCCGCATTATTTATACTATCATTTAAGATTACATAGTCATATTTATTTATATATTTAAATTCATCTTTAGCCCGTTCGAGCCTTTTAGCTATTGATTCTTCGGTGTCGGTGCCTCTTCCTCTGAGTCTTTTCTCAAGCTCACTAAAATCCGGCGGAACTATAAAGCAGAGTACGCAATCTGGAAATAAGCGCTTAACATTAATTGCTCCCTCAACCTCAATTTCCAGTATGACTACATTTCCTTTTTCAATCTCACTGCAAACGAGAGATCTGGGCGTTCCGTAGTAATTCCCGCAGTATTCTACCCATTCAATCAGTTCACCATTTTTTATCATTTCCTCAAATTGTTCTCTGGTTTTAAAGTGGTAATTTTCGCCTTCGCTTTCGGTTGCTCTGGGGGTCCGTGATGTAGCTGAAATTGAAAGAACAACTCTCGAACTGTTCTCCATCATCTTTCTGACTATAGTTCCCTTACCCACACCGGCCGGTCCCGATACAACAACAAGCAAACCCGGATTCATATATCTGCCTCCCGTTCCGGCTTAATCTTTTTCGAAGTTTCTCCCGCAGAATCATCTTCTAGGTCTTGTATTCTATTTGCAACCGTTTCAGGCTGAAGAGCAGAAAGAATAACGTGATCACTGTCGGTTATAATAACGGCGCGTGTTCTTCTTCCATAAGTGGCATCTATTAATACTCCCCGCTCTCTTCCCTCTTGAATAATCCTTTTTATGGGCGCAGATTCGGGGCTGACAATAGCAACTATTTTGTTTGCAGAAACCATATTTCCAAACCCAACATTAATTAGCTTCATTAGCGCTCCCGTCCTCAATTATTATTCAATATTCTGGATTTGCTCCCGTAGCTTTTCAATTTCACTTTTCAGCTCGACAACATTTCTCGTAATTTCAATATCACTAGCTTTTGATCCAATTGTATTAACTTCTCTGTTCATTTCCTGAATTAGAAAATCTACTTTTTTACCAACAGGACTGCCATCATCAAGCATTTCTCTCATCTGCATTATGTGACTGTTTAATCTAACAAGCTCTTCGTCAATACTGCATTTATCAGCAAACAGGGCAACCTCTGTTGCAATTCGTCCGGGATCTACCCTTTGCAAATCAATTAATTCCGATAATCTTGTCTCAAGTTTCTCTTTGTACTCTTTGACTACAAGCGGTGCTTTTTCTTTGATTTTTTCGAGATATGTTTCGATTTGCGAGAGGTTTTCTAAAAGACTTTTTTTAAGCTTTTCCCCTTCAAAAGTTCTCATTTGCATAAGCTCGTCAAGAGCAGAGTTAAAAGCCCTTTCTAAAATCTTACCTAATTCTTCGTTATTATCCTGCTTCTCAACTTTTATAATATCAGGAAAACGAGCTAAGGCTGTTGCTGATATATCATCTCTAAGCCCAAGATTGTCTGAAATCTTTCTCAGTGCACTACAATACGCTTTTGCAAGTCCTTCATCAAGCATTACCTCTTGAAACGCTGAGGATTTATTATTATAGGTTATGTATATATCAATCTTTCCCCTTTGTATTCTGGCAGAGGCAAGAGAACGAATCAGTTCTTCAAAGGGAGAAAGCTGCTTTGGCATTCTTAGAAAGATATCACTGTATCGATGATTAACAGTTTTAATCTCAATGGTAAAAGTAATATCGCTTTCTGTATATTCACAATGGCCAAAGCCGGTCATACTTCTTAACATTAAATCATTTACTCCTTGTTATTTCGTGTAATAACTTTTATTTATCCATAGCAAGAACATTTTTAATAGATTGATAGACTCTTGATTTATCAAAGGGCTTAACTACAAAGTCCTTAGCTCCCTGTTTTATTGCTTCAATAACCATCGATTGCTGTCCCATTGCTGAAACCATTATAATACGTGTCTTTGGACTAACCTCAAGAATTCCTTTAACAGCCTGTATTCCATCCATTTCGGGCATCGTAATGTCCAAAGTTAAAATACCCGGCTGATATTTTTTGGCCGCCTCAATAGCTTCAAGTCCGTTCGATGCCTCTCCCACAACCTCGTAATCTTCAGATTGCTCGATGATTTTTCTTAGCAGAGTGCGCATGAATATTGCATCATCAGTAATTACAAATGTAATCTTATTCATATGTTTAATTCACCCATCTCATACATAATAATTGAAAGAACAGAAATCGTTGCCGTCTCCGCTCTTAATATCCGTTTTCCCAAACTAACTATATTGCAACCTGAATTTGTACAATTTTCCACTTCTTGAAGTGTAAAACCACCTTCTGGTCCTACAAACAGTGCAATATCCTTAATCTTATTAATATTATAACATTTCAATCTTTCTTTCAAACATTTTTTTCCTTCATTCTCATACAAAAATAATGCCGCAGTAAAATCTTCGGCTTTTTCCAAAGCTTCATCAAAGCCAATAGCCTCTGAAACCTCGGGCACATAGGCTCTGCGACATTGTTTAGCAGCTTCTCTGGATATTTTATTCCAACGTTCTGCTTTTTTTTCACTTTCTTTTTTATCAAGCTTAACAACCGTTCTGCTTGTTACAACAGGTATAATCCTATGGATTCCTAATTCCACTGACTTCTGGATGATAAGCTCCATTTTTTCACCCTTTGGAATTCCCTGAAACAAAGTAACACGTGTTTGGGGTTCTGTTTCAGAGTGAAAGGTGGCCTTTATCTCGGCAACCGCTATATTTTTATCGGTTGATAGAATAATTGCTTCATATTCGATTCCGCTTCCGTCAAATACATGTATTGTATCTCCGGGTCCTAACCTAAGCACTTGCTTTAAATGCTTTAAATCATCCCCACTTATTGTTATTTTTCCATTTTGTATATTATCGGGAACGACCATAAATCTATGCACGAAAAACCATTGCCTCCCACTCTCCCATATTATATTCCTCAATAAGATTAAAACCCAAATCTGAATATATGCCTTTAACTTCGGCTTTTCGATCCTTTATAATTCCAGAAAGAACAATATTCGTTCCACTTTGTACATATTTTTTTATTTTCCTTGATATATCAATAATAACATCTGCGATAATATTTATAAATATTAAATCATAGGCTTCCTCAGGAACATCATCCAGGGTACCTTTAATTACATTAATTTTTTTTGTTTCCCCATTATTATCAATATTCTGACGGGCTGTCTTGACTGCTGCATCATCAATATCCACAGCAAGGGCAGATGATGCACCAAGCTTTACAGCTAAGAGCCCCAATATAGCTGTTCCGCAACCCAAATCCAGTACTCTGTCATTTTCCCTTAAATGTTTTTCCCCCAGAAGAGCACACATTCTTGTTGTTTCATGAGTCCCGGTACCAAATGCCATCCCCGGATCCATCTCAATGACTATTTCGTTATCCCGGGTATTGTATTCTTCCCAACTTGGTTTAATCACAACTTTTTCGGTAAAATTAAAAGGCTTAAAATACTGTTTCCATGAATCCTTCCACTCGGCATCGTCCCGAAAGTTATACTTTATCTCTCCTAAACCGATATTAATTTGACTGGAAAGACTGTCAAGAGTGAGTTCAAGTTCATCAGATATGATTATTGGGTTGAGCTCATCTGAAAAGTAAGCTTTGACAATAACATCAGTCCCGTATTTATCTATTAGCCCATCATCAGCATAATCAAGATACTTATTGTTTTCAAGGGCTTGGCGAAATGCTAACGGATCAACCATTTCAGTTCCGTTTGCCCCCATATCCATAAGCTTCTCGGCTATTACCTCAGATGCCTCCTGTGTCGTTCTGACTGACACTTCAATCCATCTCATAGGATACCTGCTTTCACTCTTTAAATAAATTTTTCACCTTTTCAAAAAATCCCTTTTTCTGATCAAGTCCTTCATCCCCGCTGATTTCCGCCAACTGTCGTAATAAATCTTTTTGCTTTTGAGATAACTTTGTGGGTACTTCCACATTTACACGAATATATTGATCCCCTCGGGAATTACTTCTCAACCGCTTTATTCCTTTACCTTTCAACTTAAACACTGTAGAAGTCTGAGTCCCCTCAGGTATGGTATGCTTAATTATGCCATCTATAGTAGGTATATCAATTTCAGCTCCCAAAGCTGCCTGTGTAAATGATATAGGTATATCACAAACAACATCATAGCCTTCCCGCTTGAAAATCACATGGGGCGTAATATGTATTGTCACATACAAATCCCCGGCAGGGCCTCCCCTAAGGCCAGATTCGCCTTCACCCTTCAATGATATGGTTT
>CAZPIS010000017.1:0-13303 GCA_964586745.1 uncultured Ruminiclostridium sp. | reverse complement strand
TGTTTAAAAATATTAGCTATAATTATTATATATCAAACACATATAAAAGCAATATTTTTATTTTATAAATTCACCATAGAGACTCAAGATATTGGGGTTTTAAAGATACTCTTGAGGATTAATACCACATATATAGTATTACTTTATATCATTTAGCTTTATCAGCTTTCTTCTTATATTGCCTATATTGAGGAATATACGATTACCAAATGCGAAAACTGCTGCAAGATGTATCTGAATTCCCAGCTTATCACCTATATATGCCAATAACGCGGCTGTAAGTGAATTGGCAAAAAAGCCTGATAAAAATATTTTAATATTAAATTTCCCTTCAAGAGATGCCGAATAACCTCCGATAATTGAGTCCAACGCCGCTAGAATGGCAACTGCGGCATAATTGGAATAAGCCTGCGGTATATGAATCGGAATAAATATACCTATTAGAAGTCCTGCGATGAGTCCAAGCAATGCTATCATGGAACCCCTCCTTATATATGTATCTTAATCAGGTATGTAGCTAGGGTGCTGGTCTCCGGAAAATTCTATTCTTCCGGTTTCTTTGGTGCTTATCTTCTTAAAAAATATTTCCTTTGTAAAATCTATTGTGTACTGAAGCCTGTCCTTTGGGTTGAATCTGACAATAATCCTATTATCCAGAGACATGATGGCATTATTCTCACTGACCACATCAACCCAGTCCAAAATATCTGCAAGCTGCAAGCTAGTTATTGCATCTGAATTCTTAATGGTATTTATTATCTCAACGCCGGTCAATATTAAAGATATTTCAGATTCCTCTAGTTGCCCGCCTATGGTGTATTTTTTAAAATCAATACCCCGTATTTCCTTCAAACCCTTCGGTGGTTCGGTATTACCGGCTTCCAACACATAACCTTGGTCATCCACCGTAAGGTAATTGTCAAAGTAAACAATATAAGCTGCAGGCTCTCTCTCGGTAATCTGTATTTCTATCCTGTCCGGGAAAGCAATCCTAACGGTACATGATTTTACATAAGGCAGTTTACTGATTTTTTCTTCACTGTCAAGTAGTCTTAGCTCCAATATGGCTTCCGGTTTCATTCTTAACTTACGAAATCCGTTTTCCCCATAAATAACCCCCGATGTTTCTATAATATTTTCAGTTGTATATCTGCTGCTTCCCTCAACCTCAATAGCCTTTATATTAAAAATCGGTGCATATAACAGAAAAACAAGGCTTAATGACAATATTAAAATGAATATCAGTATTTTAAATTTTGTTTTCGCATGCCTTTTTTTCTTCATGTATACCTCTGCACTAATGTGCTCTTATGGTATGTCTTACCACGGGACAATAATATCACTTAAACAATTATACCAATACCGGATTCAGTCTTCAACTCTTATGATATTTGCCCCCACCTTTGACAGAATATTTTCCACTTTTTCATAGCCTCTGTCAATATATCCGACACCGGAAATAATGGTTTCACCTTCAGCAGCCAGCCCGGCGATAATCAAGGCCGCACCTCCGCGCAAATCCCTAGCCTCGACAAAAGCTCCTTTTAGCTTTTCAACGCCTCTTATTATTGCTGTTCTGCCTTGTATGCTTATGTCAGCTCCCAGCTTCTGCAGCTGTTCTGTATAACGAAATCTGTTTTCAAAAACTGTTTCCACTATTACACTTGTACCTATGCACTTTGTCAGAAGAGCAACCATCTGAGGCTGCATATCTGTTGGAAAACCGGGATATGGTGATGTTCTGACAAGATCCAACGCATTCAGTCTCCCAGCAGATTCTAAAGTAACTACACCACCTGAGTAGTTTTTTATCTTGCAGCCTGTTCGTCTTAAGCAGTAAAGAATTGACCCTATATGGTCATATTCGATTCCTGTTACCACCAGGCTCCCTCCTGTTGCTGCCACAGCCGAAAGATATGTTCCGGCGACAATCCGATCAGGGATTATTTTATGAATCGGTTCGGCTTTTATTTCCCGTATGCCCTGGATTCTCACCACACCTGTTCCGGCTCCTGTGATATTAACACCCATTTGATTAAGATAATTTTGCAAATCCTCTATTTCCGGTTCTTTCGCCGCATTTCTAATCAGCGTTTCTCCTTCTGCAAAACAAGCAGCAAGCATGATATTCTCGGTTGCACCCACACTGGGATAATCCAGTAATACCTCGCAGCCTTGTAGTTTTGCAGCGCTAACCCTCAGCATCCCGTGTTTGAGGCCGTCAACCTCAGCCCCCATCTGTATTAGCGCGCGAATATGTATATCTATAGGTCTCATACCTATTTCGCATCCACCGGGGTAACTGACAAGAACCTCTCCGCACCTTGCAAGAACAGCCCCCAGTATTATTATGGATGATCTCATTCTTTTAGCGAGTACTTCCGGAATACACGAGCTTGTGAGATTTGTGGCATCAATCTCTATACGCGATCCTTTTTTCTTAGTTTTACACCCTAAAGCTGACAGTATTTCAAGCATTGTTAAGACATCGTCCAACTCCGGGCAATTCTCAAGAATGCTGGTACCATTATTCAAGAGCGTGGCGGCAAGTACAGGCAGGACAGCATTTTTAGCTCCTGGCACTTCTATTATGCCGCTCAGTCTTGAACCTCCGGCAATTATG
Organism: uncultured Ruminiclostridium sp.; assembly: GCA_964586745.1. Taxonomy (GTDB): domain Bacteria; phylum Bacillota; class Clostridia; order DSM-8532; family DSM-8532; genus DTU059. The sequence goes on along the minus strand of CAZPIS010000017.1, from coordinate 10,680 downwards.
AGATTGCTCACGCAGAACACCCCCGGAAGCAAAGTATTGAACACATTTCATAATATGCTTCCGGCGGAATGGTGTTACTAATGAGGCTTATACACCTTTTTGATGCTATTTATTCTTTTTTGCGCCAATTGCTTTCTTAATAAGAGCATAGATTGCCGGGGCGGCATTTTTAATGCCACTTTTTTTAGCGGCAGCTGCCATTTTTATTCGAAGATCCTTATCTTTTATCAGCTTTTGGATTTGCCCGTAAAGAATCTCATGAGTGAGCTGACTTTGAAGAATAACAACAGCAGCCCCCTTATTCTCAAGCGCTCTCGCGTTATGCTCCTGATGATTTTCGGCCACAAAGGGCGATGGGATAAGAATGGCGGGCACACCCAGCACTGACAACTCGCTTATGGTTATAGCGCCTCCTCTTGTTACTGCAAGATCGGCAGCTGCCAGAACTTCACCCATATTATAGATATAAGGTACAACTTGAATATTTTCAGGAAGCGGGTCCTTAATATATCTCATAACCTTTTCATAATGCTTCATCCCTGTAGCGAGAATTAGATTATAGGATATTTCTTTTCCATGAAGGTTTATCATCTCTCTGACGCATTCGTTAATATGCTCGGCACCCAAGCTGCCTCCGAAAATAACCACCAAAGATGAATCTCCGACTATTCCAAGATTTTCCCGCGCTTTCGCCCGGTTAAGTAATAATAAGTCATTTCTTATAGGATTACCTGCGAAAGTAATCCTCGCTTTACCTTTAAACCTAAAACGGGCTTCCTCAAAGCTTATGGCAACCTCATCCACATAGCGGGCAAGAATCTTATTTGTAATTCCGGGAAAAGCGTTTTGCTCATGAATTATTGTAGGTATTTTTTTAAGTGCGGCACAAAAAACAACGGGAAAGCAAACATAACCCCCCGTACCTATAACAGCGTCAGGCTCAAATTCTCTTATAATTTGTTTCACAGAACCAAAACTTTTAAATAATTTCCCCACAGTTTTAAAGGTATCTAATGATAGTTTTCTTCTGAAGCCCTTCACGTCTATATATTTTATATCAAAGCCCTCTCGGGGAACGAGTTTACTCTCAAGGCCCTTTTCTGTTCCTACAAAGAGAATTTCCGCATCAGGCTCGTTTGTAATAATTTCTCTTGCGATAGCAACACCCGGGTTTATATGACCTCCGGTACCACCGCCTGCGATTATATATTTCATATTTCACCGACTTTCCGTGACGAAATGTTGCGCTTATTTTCTAAATCTTCCCGGCTGTTTCTTACAATACTGAAATTTGCGGAAGAAACCCCCTTAGAAATATTAAGCAAAATTCCCACCGCCGTCAATAAAAAAACAGTGGAAGTACCGCCGGCACTAAAGAAGGGCAGCGGCATACCGGTGGTTGGAATAGTAGATGTAACAACCGCAATATTGATTATTGCTTCCAAGGCAATCAACGAAGTAATACCTATGGCTATCAGGCTTCCCATCATATCAGGGGCATTCATAGCCACCTTTACTCCTCTCCATATAAATAGCATGAATAAAATAATTACCGTTACTGCCCCAACAAAGCCAAGCTCCTCGGTCAATATTGCAAATATGAAATCATTATGCGGCTCAGGCAGATACAGGTTCTTTTGGAGACTTCTTCCCAGCCCTCTGCCAAAAACCGAACCCGAAGCAATCGCGTAAAGAGAGTTTACAACTTGAAAACCTTCTCCCTGCGCATATTTAAATGGGTCAGTAAAAGCCATTATACGGTCTACCCGATACTCTTTACTCATTATAAGCTGCCAACCTACAGCAACAACCGGAACAGCAAGAAGAATAAAATGTCTTATCTTAGCTCCGGCACAAAAAAGAATGATCGTTGAAACCGATACTATAAGGATAATAGCACTCATATGGGGTTCAAAATACAGGAGACCCACCGTTACACCTACCACTAATAGGTACGGCATAAGTCCGGTGAAAAAGTATTTCAATCTATTACTATTTTTTGATAGACTAAAGGATAAAAATAAAATGATCGCAATTTTTGTGAATTCCGAAGGCTGGAATGTGGTAATCTTCAAATCGAACCACCGTCTGGAATCATTAATGACCATACCTATACCCGGAATAAGCACCAAAGCAAGCATCCCTGTGCTTATAATAATAAGTATAGGTGAGCTGCTGGCAATTCTGTGGTAATCAATATTCGAAAAAATAAGCATGCTGATTACACCGATTGCTCCCAAAAGCAACTGCTTTATTAAAAAGAAGTATTTGTTGTTCTGGTAGTACTGAGCACTATAAGAACTGGCGCTGAAAACCATAACTGTTCCCATGGCCAGCATAACTAACACTGTAAAAAGGATCCAAAAATCATATTCTCTTTTTCTCAAATAAATCACCTCATAAGAAGAAAAGCTAAAACGCTGCTGAAAATAGTTATTATAGTAAATATGGTAACCACCTTGATTTCATTCCAACCCTTATGTTCGTAATGGTGGTGTAAAGGAGCCATTAAAAACACTCTCTTCCCCGTTTTCTTAAAATATATAACCTGTATTAATACAGATAATGTTTCAGCTACATAGATTATTCCTGCCAATGCTAAAAAAATAGGCGTTCCGGTCAAAATAGCCATAGCTGCAAGAGCTCCACCTATAGCAAGAGAACCTGTGTCTCCCATAAAAATTTTAGCCGGGTAAAGATTATATACCAGAAATCCTAATATGCCTCCGGCTAGTATGGCACAGAATATCCTTATATAATCCCATTCACTGTTAAACATTGTAGCTAAGGTGAAAAACAGCAATACTATTGTGGTCACGGACCCTGCGAGACCATCTAGGCCGTCAGTTAAATTAACCGCATTTGTAAAAGCCAGAAGAACAAAAATACAGAATGGAACAGCAATCACTATAGGCATAATTACAGGCTTATAGTAGCCAAAAAAAGGCAATATAATCGTTTTGGCTTCTTCGGCAAAAGTAACCGCATACCAGGTGAATATCCCCGATACAATCAAAAGTCCCATCATCTTTTGCATAGGCAAAAGACCTTTGTTATTCTTTTTTGTTATCTTCAGGTAATCATCAAGAAAGCCAACAAATGCAAAGCCCATCGTTACAAGGACAAGAGGAAGAATTCTGATATCTGAAAAGCTATATATAACTCCCAGCAATAAAACAGGCAATAAAAAAATGATTCCGCCCATTGTAGGGGTGCCTTGTTTGATTTTATGGCTTTCCGGGCCATCCTCTCTCTCTATCTGACCAAATTTTAATTTCTTTAGCAAAGGAATCAGAACCTTTCCGGCTGCCAAAGAAATAAAAAAGCTGATGAAATACGCAATTACCTGAGGCGGTACTATCTTAAGCATTTTAAGCATGTTTATTCAATTCTTCCGAAAGCAGCTCCTGAACGAGAATATCCATTTTTATCATACGGGAGCCCTTAAAAAGAAGAACATCTCCTTTCTGTACCAGGGTCTTTATATAGGATTTGGCTTCGGAGGCGGTGTCGAATAATTTTGTTATGGTTTTTGAGTTAGGATCTTCATTTGCCCCTTCTATATACCATTTAGCTAAGCTTCCTATTGCCACCATATATTCTATTCCGGCTTTTGAAATAAGTCTGCCAATTTTTCCATGAGCCTCCCGGGCCCAGTCCCCAAGCTCTAGCATATCGCCGATAACAGCCCACTTTCTTCTTTGTCCGGCAATTTCGCATAGTACATCTATTGCGGCAGTCATGGAGGACGGTGCGGCATTGTAAGAGTCATTGATAAATTTGATCCCGTCTTTCTCCTCTATACAAAGGCGCATCTGTTCACCTGAGAACCCTTCAAGACCTTTTCGTATATCACTTTCGTTCATATCAAGGGTTTCAGCTACGGCTATTCCCGCAAGGGCATTATGAACATTATGTATTCCGGGTGCAGGTATAAAAAGCTTCATATCATTTACATGGGTCTTCACCTGGAAATATACCCCTTCTTCACCTCTGGAAGACAGGTCATAGGCCCAGACATCTTGATTTTCGTCAATCCCGTAGAATACTGTTTTCTGCACCAATAGATCTCTTAAGCCGGAGAGAAGCTCATCGTCACCATTTAAAATTACCGTTCCTTTGTCCTTCATGCCATCAAGAATCTCCAGCTTGGCTTTCAGTATATTTTGCCTTGATCCAAGTCTTTCAATGTGAGAAATCCCTATATTGGTGATTACAGCAATATCCGGGTTAACAATTTTGGACAAAGCGCTGATTTCGTCGAATCCTCTCATACCCATTTCGAATACTGCAACTTCATGCTCATCATTCAATTCGAGTACTGAAAGTGGCAGGCCGATATCGTTATTATAATTGCCTTTACTTTTATGAACTTTATACTTCGCCGATAATATTGACGCTATCATTTCCTTGGTGCTGGTTTTACCTACACTTCCCGTAACCGCAACTACAGGTATATTGAATAATTTACGGTATTCGTGAGCCAGCATTCCAAGTGCTTTTAATGTATCTGACACAAAAACAGCAGGAGTCTTTTCAGGAAGAATTGTCCCTTCTCGTACCATAACAAGCGCAGCACCATTTTCTACCGCTTGATTGATATAATTATGACCGTCAAAACGTTCACCCTTAATAGCAATAAAAAGAGAGCCTTCCATAAGCGTCCGACTATCGATGGAAATATGATTTACCAATATTTCAGAAGGTACCTCAAGTCTTCCTTGAACCATTTTCGAAATAGTTTCAGCGGTCAAAACTTTCAACCCGTTCACCCTTCTTCCCTAAGTATATTCCCGACTATCTCTCTTTCATCATAATGGATAGTTTTATCCTTAAATATCTGATAAGTTTCATGACCTTTACCCGATAATACAATGATATCGTCCTTTTTTGCATTATTCATCGCATATCTGATAGCCTCTGTTCTGTCCTCAATTACTATATATTTACCCTCTGTAAGCTTTATACCGTTCTCAATTTCGGCTAATATATCCGAGGGAATTTCTGTCCTGGGATTATCTGATGTAATTATAGTAAAATCGGCTATATGTCCGGAAATTTCTCCCATAATGGGACGTTTTGACCTGTCTCTGTCACCACCACATCCGAAAACACTTATGAGCCGCCCTTTAACAAATTCCTTAATCGTGGAAAGTATATTCTCCAAGCTGTTGGGCGAGTGAGCATAATCAATCATAACAGTATATGGTTTTCCCGGCGTGGGAACCACCTCTGCGCGTCCGGGTATTTGCACATTAATTAGCCCATCTCTTATAGCCTGGGGCGAGACTCCAATAATGCCGCATATTGAAATTGCCGCCAAGGCATTATAAACGCTGAACAATCCGGGGACAGAAACCTTAAATTTCTCTGTAAACCAAGGCGTTACACATTCAAATTCAACTGAATCGGAATGAGTAATTATATTCTTCGCCTTAATGTCTGCCTCCCTTTCAACAGCATAGGTATAAATTGGGCATTTCGCGTCACGAGCTATTATATCACCTTGTGGTGAATCTATATTTACTATGCCCTTTTTACAGAGACTGAATAACTTCTTTTTGGAGTCGAAATAGTCCTCTATATCGGGATGCTCGAATCCGCCGATATGATCCTTCGAAAAATTTGTGAACACACCTATATCAAAATCACATGAAGATACCCTGTGCAGCTTTAAGCCCTGTGAGGATACTTCCATAACCACTGTGTCAGCCCCTTTATCCTGCATTTTTTCAAACATTTCCTGAAGATCATAGGATTCGGGTGTGGTTCTTCTTGATGGTATTTTTTCGTTTCCGATGCAGTTTGCTACAGTACCTATAAGACCTACAGTGCTTCCCGTCTTTTCTAAAATCGATCTTACCATATATGTGGTAGTAGTTTTGCCCTTAGTTCCGGTTATGCCAATTAGTTTCATATTCTTCGAAGGATTGCCGAACCATTGAGCCGATATGCCTGCCAAAGCCTCACGAGTATCTGAGACTTTTATAATAACAGCCTCTCCTATTATAGAAATGTCCTTTTCCACAACAATGGCTGCAGCACCGTTATCCACAGCCTGCTGGGCAAAATTATGACCATCGGCGGCAAAACCGTCAATGCATACAAATAGGTAACCGGGCAAGGATTTTCGCGAGTCATAAGTTACGCCTCTGATGTCAATATCACCACTTCTGCTTATGTTTAAGACCTCTATGTTTTTTAATAATTCATTTAGCAACATTTATATTCCACCTCTCTCTATATATCGGCATAAATAGTACAGTTAGGAAGTAAGGGCAATTTTTCCGCATCGTTTTTCGACCGTATTGTTAGTTACCCGCAAAAGGTGCCGTGTTTTCTGCGAAAACTTATAACATTAAAAATATGCATATTTCGCGGCTATAGACTGCAATTATTTGGCGCTCCCTACTTCTCCAATTAAATTATATCCTATTAATTTTAATCGCCTATCATTTCCACAAAACTAATCTCCACCACCTGGCCTTTACTCAGTTGGGTTCCGGCAGGATATTCCTGCTTTTGAACTGTTCCGCTTCCACGTATACGCATATTTAAACCTGCTTTACCCATAACATCGATAGCTTCATCTACAGTCCTGTTTGTTAGATCCGGCATCGCAACCGATAACTCGGACGCATTTTCATCAGTATATAGAATTATCGTCGAATTTTGTGGTATGGAAAAGTCAGCTTTCGGTGTCTGGTTATATACAATGGCTTCCGGATCTGTCTGAACTCCTTCCCTGATAAATTTTAGTCCGAATGCCTTCAGTTTATCTTCGGCCATTGCCACAGTAAGCCCTGTAACATTTGGAACATAAACTTCCTGGGACATTTTTTGTTTATCAGTTTCTGTGTATTCTCTCTCTACTTGTAAATATTTTAGTATTTCCTCTGTCAGTTTTCCTGCCACAGGTGCGGCCAATATACCGCCGGATCTCAAATTCATAGCAACCTGAGGGTGGTCCAATACTACCAGCACACAAACCTTCGGATTATTTGCCGGGGCAAAAGCCATGAAGGATACTATATATCGGCCTTCCGAATCTGTTTGCAGTGTTTGTGACGTTCCTGTCTTTCCCCCGATTCGGTAACCGGAAACATATGCATTCTTACCTGTCCCTTCGGATACTACACCCTCCAGAACTTCACGTACTGTCTGCGCAGTTTGCTCAGATATTACCTTTCTGACAATCTGCGGTTCAACCTTTTTAATAATATTGCCTTCGCTGTCGCATATCTGCTTTATTATCGTCGGTTTCAGCAGATTCCCGCCATTTGCTATAGCCGAGTAAGCTGTGATCATTTGAATCGGACTTATCTGGAACCGCTGTCCGAAGGAAGAAACCGCAAGATCTATTTCTTTCGGATCTTTATGCTGAAGATTCTTATATTCCTCATCTGATGGCTCTCCCTGAAGCTCTATGCCGGTTTTTTCAGTAAATCCGAACAGGCGGAAGTAATCATAGAATTTATTAATACCAAGATCTAGGCCTGTTTTAACAAAAACAGGATTGCATGAATTATATACTGCGTGTAAAAAATCCTCAGCGCCATGTCCGCCCTTTTTCCAACAATTTATAGTATGTCCGGCTAAAGAAATAGGCTTACATACCTCCGGCGTATCAAGCTTTACAACATTTTCCTCTATAGCAGCCGAAGCAGTTATTGCTTTAAAAACTGAGCCGGGCTCATATGTGTCCATCACAGCCTTGTTTCTGAAAACCGTCTGCCAGAGATAATTACTGTCTTCCGAATCATTAAAACCTTTCCAGTCTTCCTCCAGAAGCCCCCAAGGCAGAGCATCAGGTTCATTAGGATCAAAATCCGGCTTAGATACCATTGCCAAAACCTCAGCGTTGTTTGGATCCATGACTATACAAGTGGCACCGCGCTTCAGATTATAATCCAAAACTGCCTGATCCATAGCCTTCTCTGCTAAATATTGAATGGTCTCATCTATGGTAAGATATACATCGTATCCATCAATGGCATCAATATATCGCTCCTTGGAAAAGCTGATTTGACGCCCCAAAACATCCACTTCATTCATTATTTTGCCCTGAACCCCTTTTAGGGTGCTTTCAAGTACCAGCTCAATGCCGTTTAACCCCTGTTCGTCTGTTCCCGTAAAGCCAAGGACATGTGATGCAAGATTTCCTTTAGGATAATATCTTTTTGAGTCTTCATCAATGTATATACTCCAGAGGCCGGCATTAGACACATAAGATTTGACCTGAGTACCAATATCACGATTAATCTTTCTTTTGATATATTCAAAACGTGAATTAGCTTGGAACTTTTTCATTATGACTTCCGAATCCATTTCCAAGATGGTTCCAAGATCAATCGCAATAGATCTCAACTTGGTTTCATCACCATCCACCTCGTCTCTAAGCTCCTTTGGATTGACTGATACCGTATCGACTGATGCGCTTATAGCAAGGCCCTTACCGTTTCTGTCATATATAGTCCCCCTCTTAGGGTTTATCTGTCTTTTTTGAGTCTGATTGCTATAGGCTTTTTTTTGATATTCTTCGCCCTTAACAAACTGAATATATCCTAAGCGGTATATTAGAAAAAGCAGCGCAGAAGTAAAAACCAGAAGCATAAGAAACTCTCTTTTTTTTAGCTTAATGCTGCTGGGCTTATCCTGTGCGTTCTTTTTTTCGGGTATGCTTCTTATATTTTTCACAGTAGTCTTTTTCATGATGTTTTTCCTGTGTTTGTAATTACTGTCTTTCATGAATCAGCCTCCTATAAAAAAAGGACACCAGACTGATTTTAACAAACAAAATATCAATCCCTAGTCCTCTCTGATTTCTAATTAAATATATATTAGCATACACCATATTTCTTGTCTGTTTTTAATTAAAACCTACTTTACCTTGAAAAAATTTTTTTCGCTTGAGCTCTTTTAAGGTAAAATTGCTTTCGCCGTATTTATTATTTTTTCCATAAGAGAAGATTTTTTGACAGTATTTTCGATGTATTCATGGTCCAGAACAACACTATAATTGCTCTTGGGCACACTGACCAAAACCATCTGGTGCCTCTCAGGGGTGTGCATATTAAGCTTAGTTTCAGCTACTTGCTTAACCCTGGTTAAATCAATACTTGTTTCTATGTCTACATTTAACATGCGGTTTTCATCACGAAGCTCACTAAATTGCCGGTTTAATGCCCCCATTTGTGAATTCAACTCTGTAATTGCACAAAAACGATACAGGATAACGAAGCACACACACACGATAAACAGCATGGCAAATACCAATTTTGCCTTTGGTATGTTCGATTTTTGCGGAATAGGACGGATTGCTTCTTTTCTTTCAATCCTTTGCTGTTCTATGGGCTGTTCTGCTCTTTGAACCAAATCAGGTACAGCACTCCCATAGATATAGCTGTTTTTCCTATCCATGCATTTCGCCTCCTTCATAAGTATCTTCATAAGAATCAAAAACCCTGAAATCAGGAACTACCTGCTTCAGGTTTTTGATAAGAATCTTTTGTGCTTTGCTCCTGACCGGCCAAATGGCATTATCAGGTTTTTTCTTTCGTAAGTTAAAATCTTTTGTACATTAGTAATTTTGTCTTTTGTATGCTATAAAAGCTAGTTTCGTTACGTAAATTACAATAATTCTACTTTTGTGTCTTATCTGATAAATCAGTTTGATTTTTAAGTATTTTAAAATCTTTTGTAACTTTATGCCTAATTTTGTTCACCATAATGGTGAAATTAGGTTTTATCTTTAGTATTCTTTCCTGACCTTACAGATCAGGTTTAAGCTAAGTAAAAGTATAATAAGTTTAAAGTATACACATTTGTTAAAGTTTTTCTGCCACTCTGAGTTTCGCGCTCCTGGCTCTGGGATTCTCATCCAGTTCCTTTTCCGACGGTGTTATTGGCTTTCTAGTTATAACTCTTAATTTTGGCTCGAAACCGCAAACGCATTTTGGAAAATCCCTCGGACAAATGCAGCCTTGAACTTGTTTTTGAAAAGCGCTCTTTACAATTCTGTCTTCAAGTGAGTGGAAGCTTATGATTGCAAACCGTCCCCCTGTTCCCAGTATTTTTGTCACAGTGTTAATTGAGCTTTCAAGTACCTCAAGTTCACGGTTAACTGCAATTCTAAATGCTTGAAAGGTTCTCTTGGCTGGATGGGGACCTTCGCGTCTGGCAGCCGCCGGTATAGCCGATTTAATAATATCCACCAGTTCACCCGTTGTGTTTATCTTTTGTGCTTCACGACTCCTGACAATAAACTCAGCAATCCGGGCTGCCCATTTTTCTTCTCCATAATCCCGTATTATACGGGTAATATCATCTTTGCTCCAGGTATTAACCAGAGTATGGGCATCGAAGACGGCATTTTGGTTCATTCTCATATCGAGAGGTGCATCATTTTGATAGGAAAATCCTCTTTCTCCTTCATCAAGCTGATGTGAGGATACTCCCAAATCAAGCAACACTCCATCGACGAAGTCAATCTTTTGTGCTTCTAAAACTTCTCTTATGTTTTCAAAGTTCGTATGCTCTATAATTACATTTGCTTTGCTGTCTATACTTGATAATTTCTTTTTTGCCGCTTCAATTGCATTTTTGTCTTGGTCTATTCCTATTAAAACGCCCTTAGGCCCAAGACTCTTTAATATTTCGGACGAATGCCCTCCACCGCCT
>CAZPIS010000016.1:0-14236 GCA_964586745.1 uncultured Ruminiclostridium sp. | reverse complement strand
TTTTAGATGAATTGGTTACTGAGAGTAATATTAAGTTCAGGACATAAATATGAATAAATAAGGAGACCTGTGTCTCTTACCATAAACAATAAATAAATCGCAGATTATAAAACAGAGATACAATTTTATCCGGCTTAATGACATGTAAATTATTCTATATATTCCATTATATTTAAAGGGGTTGTGCGATGTGCCTTCAAACGAAAATATTAGACATCTATTAAAAAACAGCATGGGCATTACTACCTGTATATGGTATAAAAATGGGCTTTTTATGAGCCTGCTGGACAAAGATAATAGATGGGGACCCCCTTTCTTATTGTCAGATACATCAACTTCTGATTTTTCTGCTTTGCTTGAAACAAATGATGTCATCCGAATCTGTTTTGTAGATTATTCAGGCAGGCTACTTTATATGAACTCCTGCGAAGAAAACAAAGAACCCAAGGTTTTATTGGAAACCCGCATAGTTGGTTACTCACCGTATAATGTTCGTCTTGTGGAGGCTGATGGATTTATTCATGCTTTTTATATAGTTTCCCACAATCGTAAGCAGCTATTGACCTACCAGAAAATAGACAGCCCGGAAAGCATGATGCCCGAGGTTGAGGGCATAATAATCCGTGAAGGTCAGAATTATGCTGTATGCACAGATGATGTTAATATTCACCTGTTCTTTATAACTGATGTTCAGGGTATAAGCCTTTTGGTACATAGAAAAATCTATGGAGGGAAAGCATCAAAGCCTATTACCACACCATTTGCCTACAGTGCATCGCTTAGGCTTCAATCAGTTATCGCCGATGATGGATTACTTTATATTCTCGCCTCCCCGGATGATGGTCGGGATATCAGTGTAATATTCAAATTTGACCCAACCCTCAACAAATTCTCTAAGGGACTGGAGGTATATAATAGCTCTCCCGATCAAGGAAATGACAGCCTAATACTAATAAATAATACGCCCTATGTCGTACGCGCATTAAAAACTTCCTTTATACTCTCAAGAATCAGCCGTGATATGAAAAGTGTCGCCGATGAATCCAGAATTGATTTGGCGGGACGTGATATCCCTCTAAAGTGCAAATATCAATCCAACTATAAGAAAGACAAAATTTTTAAATGCGATCTGACTCCCATGCTTTTCGGAAACGGACTCCATTTTCCCTTTGATATAAAAACTCTCTCCGCACAAAAAAAAGAAAATGAGACGGATGATAAAAAAGCCTTCTATGAACGTATTCAAGAGCTGGAAGGGCGTATAGAATTTCTTGAAAATACTATACGTGAAATCATAAGACCTTGAGTTAGTTCTTGAAGCCTTTTCTACAGTATGTTAGCATATATATAGGATTTATGTCTCATGACTATTATTTTAAGAGGGGACAGTATATGAGAGGCTTATTCTATAGTATTGCCTTTATAATTTTTATTTTATTGGCAGCGTATATCTTTATATTCATATGCAATATCAAAAGTGTCAAATGGTTTAAGGGGCCTTCCAAGGAAGGAAAGTTCGCGGATTCAAACGGTAAGAAAATATATTACCGTATTAAGGGCAAAGGCGGCGCAGTTGTCATAATAATCAATTCCATAGGCAGTTCACAGGCTGAATGGTGGCATATTCAGAACGAGATAGACCAAAAATGCCGTGTGATAACAATAGACAGGCCGGGATATGGATGGAGCACCTCGGAAAGCGATGATACAACAGCATCCGGCTTTGCTGAGGAACTTGACATGGTGCTAAAGTTTGAAAAAATAAGAAAGCCGATCTTCATTGTCTCCAACGGAACCGGGGTTGTTTTCGCCAGATACTATTGCGCATCGCATCCATCCAAGGTATTAGGAGCTTTATTTATCAATCCTCTTCCTTTACGTTATTCAGCCTGGACAGAAGCCATTGAAAGCATAGACGAATGTCCCAATATGATTGATTTGGCAAAAAAAATGCAGTATAAGGCGTCCAAGGGTATATACCGTATAATCTCGCCTTTCAGGGGTTATCGGTTGGACATACGCTACAGGCGCCATATTATTGAGCATTATTCAAAAACAGAAAACTATGATACTATGCAAAAAGAAATATCCCAACTCGTTAAAATTCTTGATGAAATAGAATCTTCTGATAAATTTCCTTCAATCCCATTAAGAATACTATATCCGGCAGGTGAATCACTCATACGTGATTGGGTAAGAAACGGCATTAACGAATACTCAGCTCGTCAACTCGGCAGGAAATATCAAGAGCTATCGACAGATATTATGGGGCTATCTCCTTACTCGACTTATCTTGAAGTTGCAGGAGCAGGAGAGCACATCCATTTAAGCAAGCCGGATGTTGTTATTAAAGAGATACAAACAATGATTTCCGAACAAAAAACAGCAAAAAAGAGTTAATAAAGGGCTGTTCTTTCGAACAGCCCAACCCAAAATGCCGTTTACCTATTCTTGACACCTGGCACTCGCCAGGTGGGTGCTCTATTGTACATTTCATATTTCCACCGCCGTTGCAAACAGCTTGTGCCGTTTGTCGGTATTATCTTGTGGCCTATACTACGTGTACAAACAATCGGGCTCCCGCGTCAGATATAGCAGGTTCAAAATTAAGGCATCACGCACATTTCAGGAATCATTTCATGACTTTATTATAGCACACATTTATGAGCCACTCAATATGAACTAATTATCATTTACTGCGAATTTTACCATGCATAAATTTGTTATTGAGCTGATAAATTAGATGTATATAGCTTTTGCATTTCGGTTATATTCTTCCAATATCTTCTTGGCAAATATTGCTTTTGCAGCTTATGGTTTTTCCTGCTCTCTATGGCAATTGCTTTGAAGTAATTTTTCCATAGTTGCTCAAATATTATATCTTCATTGCTACCTTCAGGAATAGGAATATATTCATTAATAAATATAACTTGGTTGGTGTCATATAAAGCATACACATTTCGCTTCGCATCATGAATTATCCAGGGCTGGTCGGACAGTCTTTCCTTAAAGTGTTCTGCAATAATCATGGTTATATTGTTATCAGGCTCTATTCTCGAGTAGTATAAGCCGTTATCAAGCTTCTTAAACCTTAGAATACCAAGAAATCTGTGAGCCTCGGCGCCTACTTTATATGCAAGGTCGTTAATCATAAGCACATCAGGGTTTTGTAGGTATGACAAAACCTTTCTTCCGATTTTTAGACCGATTTTTATGTATTTATACAAAGCTGTGCCTATCTCACAGTGTTCGCTAAGCCATGCTTTATACATAGTTTCCAAAGCTTCTTGAGACATTTTTTCTGCTACGGTATTATAAACCCTGCCCGATTTTTCAATATTTTTATCAATCTCTCTTACTGCCGAATCAAGCGATACTTGATAAAAATCCTTTGATACAATACTTTCGGGGATCTCCTTATTCTCATAAGCTACAAATACCGCAGTAAGAATTCCCTCAAAGGAACCATCGGTAACATATATCATAAATAACCACCTTTAGCCGAACATAGATATCTGCCCGTAATAATTCTTTGTGTCGGTCTTTTCTGACAATATGGAGTACAGATTACCGGAATCGATGTCAACACCGCCATAATATACTCCTTTACAGGTTATGAAGTATTGTGCCCGCTTAAGTACAACACGCATCCTTTTCAAGTCTTCAAAGGACAGAGGCGCCACTCTTCTTGCCATTATAATGCGCTGAGCCATTTTGTAACCTATTCCCGGCACTCTGAGAAGAGTTTCGATAGGTGCACGATTAATTTCCACCGGAAATTGATCAAGATTTCTGAGTGCCCAATCACATTTTGGGTCAACTTGGGTATCAAAACTTGAATGTTTTTCATCAAGTAACTCTCCGGCATTAAACCCGTAAAACCTTAACAACCAATCAGCCTGATAAATCCTATGCTCCCTTAACAGCGGCGGGCTGGTATTTATTGCAGGAAGGTTGGTGTCTGTATTCACAGGCACATATGCCGAATAATACACTCTCTTAAGCTTATAACGGTTATATAACTCTTGGGTTAATCTAAGAATAGTTAAATCACTGTCTTTAGTTGCACCAACAATAAGCTGCGTCGTCTGCCCTGCAGGTACGAACATCTGCTTTTTTCGGTATATTGTAAGCTCATTGGCTCCTTCAATCTGCTCACTAACAAAGGACATCGGTCTTATTATGGTTTGATGGTCCTTTTGCGGTGCAAGAAGTTTAAGACTTTGTATAGAGGGGAGCTCAATATTGATACTCATTCTGTCTGCCAGAAGTCCGGCTTGATAAATAAGGCTCAAATCAGCCCCGGGTATTGATTTGACATGTATATAGCCATTAAATTTATATTCATATCGTAGCTTTTTTAGAGCCGTAATAATCAGTTCCATGGTATAATCAGGGCTTTTTATTACTGCCGAGCTTACAAAAAGCCCCTCAATATAATTCCGTCTGTAGAATTCGATAGTCAGTTCACAAAGCTCATCAGGTGTAAAGCTCGCCCTTCTGATATCATTTGTTATGCGGTTTACACAGTACTTGCAATCGTAAATACAGCAATTGCTGAAAAGCACCTTCAACAGTGAAATGCAGCGTCCGTCATCTGCCCAACTGTGGCATATTCCTGCCACTGCAGCGTTTCCAACCTGACCTTTTTTATTGCTGCGATTACTTCCGCTGGATGAACATGAAACATCGTATTTTGCTGAATCCGCAAGAATATGAAGCTTTTCAAGCAATTGCATAAGCTCCTCCAAACATATGTTCTTTTATGAGTATATCATGAATAGAATTAAAAGAAAATATGTTCGGAAAAATATAGGAATGTTTTTTGTAGTCAGACTTTGCGTAAACTATCAACAAGATATTATTGCTCTCAGCTTTTCGGCGACTTTTTCTGCTTCTGTCCTGCCTATATAATAGTGTGTAACAAGACGTAAGTTACCATTCTCAGGGGGATTTATTAGTATACCTTCTTTTTTAAGTGACTCTATAAGAATAGCTGAATCTAAGTTTTTGTTTATTTTCAAGAATACCATATTAATATGAACATCTTCGGGATGAACCTCGACACCCGGAATATTTCTTAACATTTCAGCAAGATAAATAGCTTGCTCTCTATCCTCAGATAATCTTTTTGTCATTTTTTCAAGGGCTATAATACCTGCTTGTGCAACAACACCAACCTGTCTCATGCCCCCGCCCAAAATTTTACGCTTTCTTCTAGCCGCGTCTATAAAGTTTTTTGTTCCGGCCAGCATTGAACCAATAGGAGCACACAGGCCTTTTGACAGACAAAACATGACCGAGTCGGCATACTTGGCAATCTCGCTTGCATCCACCTTAAGATAAGAAGCTGCATTAAATATTCTGGCCCCGTCTAAATGGACAGGAATGTTATTTTCTTTTGCAATACCATATAGTTCTTCCATATAGGAAAGAGGGTGAACAATTCCGGTTGAATGGGCATTTTCGGTACAAATAACTCCGGTTTTGGGTTCATGAATATCTTCGGCGAACCGAATTGTCCTTTTTACTTTATCCAAATCAACCATACCATTTTTAGATGGAAGGCACCTTAGATTCCCACCCGAAATTATGGCAACAGCACCGGCTTCATGCACAACTATATGGTTGTCCTCCGGTATTATAACCTTATCACCGCGGCTGATATGTGTAAAAACAGCCAGTTGGTTGCCCATTGTACCTGTAGGTACAAATAATGCCGCTTCCTTGTTTAAAACCTGTGCCGCGATTTTCTCGAGGCGATTAGCGGTAGGGTCATCTCCATATACATCATCGCCTACTTCAGCATTTAACATGGCTTTTCTCATCTCTTCAGTAGGCCAGGTTACCGTATCACTTCTTAAGTCAATGTAATTCATCTTTTCCTCCTGATATGATGATCTTTACCAACCCTCATAATTCCCGTATAATTCGGTAAGATTTTTATAAACCGAAGCTCCGGTAGCCTTTAGTCTATCCTCACTGCAATGCCCGTTTGAAACCAAACAACAATGCATTTCCGCTTCTTGTGCGACCTCAAAATCATGAATAGTGTCGCCTATAAAAAGTATCTCATGAGGTGTGCAATTCACCAAGCGAACAAGCTTTTCCGCAAGAGATATCTTGCTGTCGGCTCGGTTATTATCTTGCCCGAGTATATTAACAAAATATGATCCGAGTTCATAGTATTGGATTTGTTGTACCAGAACTTTACTGTCAGAAGCCGATACTATATGTTGTGCCAAACCCATATTTTTAAACAATTTCAACACTTTTAGAGCATCTTGATGAAGTGAAATAATATGAGAATTATTTAAATAATTAGTCAGGTATTCATCACAAACCTCTTGAAAGGTCTCCTTTTTAAAGTCAAAGCCTGCTTCATTGTATAGGTCAATAACCGGGAATACAATTTTATCCTTATACATATCTATTGATACCGAACCGAGATTTCTTTTTTCAAACAAATCATTAACAGCCTTACAACAGGCTTCTAAATCGTTTAAAATTGTGCCGTTCCAATCCCACACGATATGCTTTAAGCGCATTTTAATCAACCTTTCAGGCGTTTTGTCGTCTGATATGATGATACAGCTTCACAATTGAAATGTCAAAATATACGTATGGAATTAAAGACTTTTTCAATGTTATCTGTTATAATATTAGAAGACGATTTAATAAATTTTCGATTTAAATATTTATCCGGAGATGGTTAATTTGGTTGCTTACGACTCTATATTGGTCTGTGTCACTCGTCAAAAGGCTTGCGAGAGGCTAATCAAAGCCGCTGCGAAGCTAAAGAAAAATGGCGGGGAGCTATATGTCATTCATGTAACAAAGGAAAACTGGAATTTCGTAGATAACTCAAGAGATGGGGAGGCCATGGAATACCTTTTTTCAATGACAAAAGCCTATGGCGCAGACCTTACGATTCTTAACTCGGACAAAATACCCGAAACAATTGCCCAGTTTGCTGAGCACTACGGAATTGATCTTATTGTTCTGGGTGAAAGCCCCGATGGTTCTCAAAACGCTTTTCAATATCGGTTAGAAGCTCTCTTGAGTGATACAGATACAAAGATTATTGCTATACCAAACACCTGTGCACTATAATACTCTATTAACTGTTTAATAGTCCATATACATCGCGTTTTGATAAGCCTCTGTCCTTTGCGGTTAGCTTCATTGCATCCATTCGCTCGTATCCTTGTTCCATATAATATTTAACATGCTCCTCAAGAGCTAAACCGGAAAAATCAGGTTTCAGATTATCTGAAGCCTTCTTTTGTGACCCCTCCACAACTATTGCAAACTCTCCTCGGGGTTCGTTATCTGTGAAATAAGTCAAAGCTTCACTTAGCGTGCCTCTTATCGCTTCTTCATGAATCTTGGTAAGCTCTCTTAATACACCGCAACGTCTGTCACCAAATACCTCGAGGATATCCTCCAATGTTTTTTTGACTCTGTGGGGACCTTCATAAAATATAATCGTTCTTTCTTCATATTTTATCGATTCTAGGAATTTAACTCTGTCTTTAGGCTTTTGTGGCAAAAAGCCTTCAAAGGCAAATCTTCCTGTCGGCAGCCCCGATAAAATCAGTGAGGTTACAGAGGCCGAGCAACCCGGCACAGCAGTTACTGAAATCCCTTGAGAAACTGCGAGGGCAACAAGCTCTTCACCCGGATCTGATATGCCCGGCATACCGGCATCACTTATCAGTGCTATATTTGTTCCATCCTTTAATTTATCCAAAAGCTCTGATGCCCTGGAAATTCGATTATTATCGTGATAACTTATTAAGGGCTTCTTAATTTTAAGATGGTTTAAAAGATGCAGCGAATGCCTGGTATCCTCAGCTGCAATTAAATCTACCTCAGACAGCGTTCTGACTGCTCTATAAGTAATATCCTCCAGATTTCCTATTGGTGTACCCACCAAATACAGAGTTCCGTATTTCCCAGCCATTATGTTCTCCTAGTTTATTTAGTACTTATGGGCAGGCGCAAGAATCTCATTTCGAACTCATCTAAAGTGTAATTGATTTATGCCTTGTCACATGGCAGCCTATATTTACCGCAACAGGCAGACCGGCAATATGCGTTGGATATACGTCAATATTTACACCCAATGCCGTAATCCTTCCTCCAAGTCCGGCAGGGCCGATGCCCAGCTTATTTATACTCTGCAGCAGTTCCGCCTCCAAGTCTTTGTAGTAAGGGTCGGGATTACTTTCATCTATAGGGCGCAGCAGCGCTTTCTTTGCCATTAGAGCGGCCATTTCCATACTGCCTCCTATACCTACACCCACAATAATAGGAGGACAGGGATTTGCTCCTGCTTGACTAACAGTATCCAAGACAACTTTTTTAACCCCTTCCACTCCATCAGAAGGCTTAAGCATTTTGAGAACGCTCATATTCTCACTGCCAAAGCCTTTAGGGGCTACATGCAAAATAAGGCCATCACCTTCAATAATGTTATAGTGAATAATTGCAGGGGTATTATCACCAGTATTATTTCTTATTAAAGGGTCCTTAACTACAGAATTCCGTAGATAACCTTTTTTATAACCTTGTCTGACGCCTTGATTCAAAGCTTCATTCAAGTTTCCGCCGATTATCTGTGCCTGTTGGCCTAATTCAACAAAAATAACGACCATTCCGGTATCCTGACAAATCGCCAGTCTTTCCTGAGATGCTATATCCGCATTTTTTATCAAGCTCTGAAGTATAGAGCATCCGGTTTCTGACTCCTCAGCCTTTTCACCATTTTCAAGAGCTTCCCTTATGTCACGGTTTAAAACAAGATTTGCTTCTATGCATAAGCTCTCTACAGCTTCTGTTATTTTTGATACGTGTATGGTCCTCACGGCAACCCCTCCATGCATTATCATTCTATCTGTATTATAAACTCACTATTTTCCAGATCTGCTCTGACAACTACCTCGTTTAAAGAATATTTTTCTTTAATTGCCTCAATATTTTCTCTTTTCTGCCCCACCAGCTTTGAAACAAGCTGAGGACAAGTCCTGATAATAATCCTTTTATGATTGTTCAAATGTAAATTGTCTAAATAACGAGTCATTTTTTTATATAATATTCTCGATTCAACCAGTTCACCGAAGGCCGGATGATAAGGACCTGCTACTACTGAACCCTCTAAAGTATCAGTACTCTGAAGACCGACTCTTAAAACTGTAATGCCGGCATCCTTGTATATGGGCAATATATCAGCGCACCACTCAACAGCCTGCTCCAGATTAAGGGGGCTATACTGTCCGTCTAAATATATTTCCTCAAGCATAGTATCTTTTAAAATCAAGGCAGGGTATATTCTTACCATATCCGGATTTAGTTTTACAACACCCTTGGCCGTTTCTAAAGCTTTTTCGTAGCTGTCTCCGGGAAGTCCCAGCATAGTTTGAACTCCAAGAGAAATGCCGCTTTCTTTTATCATTGAACAAGCCAGAAAAACATCCTCGACACTATGCCCTCTTTGGCTCTTAATAAGGACCTCCGAATCCAAGCTTTGGACTCCCAGCTCTATTACTGTAACTCCATATTTACTAAGGATGCTCAATATATGGGGTGTTATTGTATCCGGTCTGGTAGAAAGTCTTATGCCTCTAGCCTTTCCAGCCTTAAGGTATGGCTGTGCAAGCTCAAGATATGCTATCATCTCTTGCTCGGGAATACCTGTAAAGCTTCCTCCAAAAAAGGCTATCTCCACGTGGTCATTTTCTTCTATAGTGGAAAAGCTTTCTTCCAAAATCTTTTTCACCCGCATCGGGGATTGATAAGAAAAAGCTCCGCTGATTTTTTTCTGGTCACAGAACACACAGGTATGGGGACAACCCATATGCGGTATAAAAACCGGTATATTAATATGTCGAGTTCTTTTCATTAATAATCCTCTTTACAGAGCTTGCCCCATATCCTCCAAAGCAGCCTTTGCCGCCATTTGCTCCGCATCCTTTTTTGATTTTCCCGCGCCTGTTCCAATTGCTTTACCATTGGCATAAACAGATATTTTAAAAGTTTTTGCATGATCCGGTCCTATAGACTCAATAAGCTTATATTGAATCTGGATGTCTCCGGATTTCTGAAGCTCCTCTTGAAGCGCAGTTTTATAATCCATAAAAATCATACCGTCAACAGCCTGATGATATATATCGCCTAAAAGTTGCATTATAAAGCCTTCAGCTTCATCCATTCCTCCATCTAAATATACGCTTCCTATTATAGCCTCCATGGCATCTGACAGAATGGAAGGCCTTGTTCTTCCGCCGTTGGCCTCCTCGCCTTTGCCAAGCATTAGAAGCTCACCTAATCCTATCTTCCTTGCGCAAGCATCTAAGGATGTCTCACACACTATAAGGGCACGCATTTTACTCATTTCACCCTCGCTGAATTTTTTCTCATTATTATATAGCACAAGGCTCATGATAAAATCTAAAATAGCGTCTCCCAAAAATTCCAGCCGCTCATTATTTTTAGCCGCAAAGTTATGGTGCTCATTTGAAAAAGAACTATGAACCAACGCATTGACAGCATATTGCTTGTTTTTGTAGATATAGCCTATTCTGCTTTCTAATTTTTCTATGATACTGAGTATCTCTTCCGTAACTTTTACCAAGTAAATCATCCTTTAATAGAAAAAAATTTATATTAATTATTTTAGCACAGATTCTTTATATTTGTGTAGGCATATATACTTATACAGGATTTTTACCATCAAGACTATAAACAAATGCAAGAATTTCTGCTACTGCTTTATAAAGCTCCGGAGGCACAGCTTCACCTATATCAACTGTTTTATACAATGCCTGAGCCAACGCTACATTTTCCATAGTGTGTATTTTATTTTCTTTGGCCACTTCTTTAATACGCTTTGCCATAAAGTCCACACCCTTTGCTAAAACATATGGTGCCGGCATTTTTTGAGGTTCATATTTTATTGCCACAGCATAGTGGGTAGGGTTGGTAATAACCACATCGGCCTGAGGCACATCCTTCAACATGCGTCTCATGGAAATTTCTCTTTGCTTCTGCTTTATTTTGGCCTTAATTTCCGGATTTCCTTCCATCTGCTTATATTCCTCTTTTATTTCTTGTTTACTCATTCGAATATCCTTTTCATATTTTCGCCATTGAAAGAAATAATCAGCAGCAGAAATGACTAAAAGAGCGAAGCATATCTTTATTGCTATGCTTAAGGCAGTGTCAACCAAATATGCCCCCAAGGATACAATTGAAAGGTCCATAAGCTTCATCATATTTATGAACTCGCCTTGTATTGAACTCCATGCTACCCATCCAACAATAATAACCTTTGCGATTGATTTAATGAGTTCAAAAAAGGATCTGGAGGAAAAGATTTTTTTTAACCCGTTTATGGGGTTCAAATTTGTAAATTTGGGCTTGATAGCTTCAGCTGAAAACAGAAATCCAATTTGAACATAAGATGACAAAACTCCTACCAAGATTCCTACAATAAAAATCGGCGCTACCATTTTTACAATTTCCAGAGTAATAAAAGTAACTAATCTCATAATTTCATTGGGATCTTGAAAATTATACTCAGAGGTCTGTGTTAAAAACATTTTCAGGATATTGCTGCATCCTACATATATATTATTACCGGTTATTCTGAATGTAATAAATACTATCAACAGAATCAGATTCGTCGGCAGCTCTTTGCTCTGCATAACCTGACCTTTTTTCCGTAAATCCTGCCGCTTTTTAGGTGTCGCCTTTTCAGTTTTATCTGAGCTATCAGCAAAGAGCTGAAGGTTTATATTTATCATGAGCCTTTCGCCTGTCTTAGAAATTTATATATCTCTTCATAGGTCCCCTGAATAATAACATTGACAATTCCCTTGAAAGCACCAATTGTAATAAAGATAATGGAAAGCCCCAGTATAATTTTAATAGGCATACCCAGCATAAATACATTCAGCTGCGGCATGCTTTTCGAGATGATACCCAGAGAAATATCTGTTACCAGAATCGAAACTGTAATGGGCGCAGCTATTTTGAACCCAAGGGCAAAAACATTAGTGAACAAATTAATGATTTGCTTACTAATATTGCCTTCAAATATTGCCTCACCTATGGGGAGAATATTATAGCTATCCACTATTGCTTGAATTAAGAGAAGGTGAGCATCTGTAATAAGCATCATCACAGTTGCTATTATAACGTAGAAGTCGGCAGTGATTGGAATCTGGATATTTGTAAGCGGATCAAACACAGAAACCATACCGAAGCCTATACGCATATCAATTAATTGGCCTGCGATGTATATGCTTGAAAAAAGTAAATAGGAAATAAATCCCAGCATAAGCCCTACCAAAAGCTCCTTGGCTATAAGAACAACATAAGCCGTAAGGGAAACGTATTGATCAAGCTCCGGCAACATCACTGAATTTGCTGTGATTATCGAAAAAACAAAGCAGAAACCTACCTTAAAATAATTTGGGATATTTCTGCGTCCAAAAATAGGGGATAAGAAAAACATGCCTGTAATGCGAACAAGTACAAGCAAGAAGATCGTCCATATATTCTGAAACATATCAAAGGGTATGGTGGCCATGGCTACCCCCTTGTTCTAATATCCATCACATTCCAATAAAGCGAAGCATGCTTTCATACATTCGCAAAGTAAATTCCTTCATCATTGTGAGCATCCATGAACCGAGAAGAAGCATAGCAACTAACATAGCTAATATTTTGGGCACAAAGTGAAGCGATTGTTCCTGAATCTGGGTAGTTGCTTGGAATATGCTTACAATCAAACCCACCAACAAGCCAATCAGAAGGACGGGTGCACTTACCTTTATAACAGTTAACATAGCATCTCTGGCTACATCCAGTAGGTATTGTTCCAAAAATATCCCTCACTTCAAGCAACTATCTTACAAAAGATTTAATAATCGTTTCTGTTAAAAGGTTCCATCCGTCTACAAGAAGAAA
This sequence comes from uncultured Ruminiclostridium sp., assembly GCA_964586745.1. Lineage (GTDB taxonomy): Bacteria > Bacillota > Clostridia > DSM-8532 > DSM-8532 > DTU059. The sequence continues at coordinate 1,261 of CAZPIS010000016.1, read as the reverse complement.
CAATAATATTTTAAATGGCATAGAAATCATAACCGGCGGCAGCATCATCATACCCATAGACATCAATGTACTTGCGACTACCATATCAATTACCAGAAATGGTATATATAACATAAACCCCATACGAAATGCCGTATTCAATTCGCTTATCATAAAAGCAGGTGTCACCACAGTTAAAGGCAGATCGGTTAATTTCTCAGGCGGCTCAACCTTTGCTATACCGGCAAACAGAGCCAGGTCTTTGTCTCTAGTATACTTCAGCATATTATTTATAATAATATCCTCAGAATTATCAATTGCTTCTTCTAAAGAAATTTTATTTTCTGTAAAGGGTGTAAGGGCATTTTGATTAATATCGGCCATCACAGGGGACATAATAAAAAACGTTAAAAATAGGGCAAGCCCTACAATCACCTGATTTGGTGGTGTTTGCTGCGTGCCCATAGAATTTCTCAGAAATGAAAGTACAATAATTATCCGGGTAAATGAAGTCATCATTATGAGAATAGAGGGTAATAATGATAATACCGTTAAGATCAATAATAGCTTTATGCTGGCGCTGATTTCCTCCGGATCTTCGGTAGAATTAATAGTAATACCATTATCTGAAATGGAAATCCCCGGTGCGGCAAAGGCAACGGTGCTTAACAATCCAAAACAAATCAGAGTCAATATTAGACATATTAATACTTTTTTCTTTTGCATGGTTAATTCCCTTTAATGATTATTGGTATTAATTCTCTTTAACCTCTTAATGCTTCCCAAGATTCCTTTTTCTTCCGGATCTTTCGTTCTTTCTCCTTCGTCTGAATCATTATTCTTTTTATCGCTCAAACCGGAATAGTTATCAAATATTCTTCTGAAATCAAAAACGTTTTCTGCTTTCTCACCTATTTCAACTGAACCATCGGTTTGAATTTCTGCATCAATCTCTGAAACAAGCTCTAATCCTTTTTTGCTCGAAAAAAAAAGAAAATACTTATTCCCAACGAGAATAAGATAAAGGCATCGATCCAGCCCCAGAGAAAGGGTTTCTATAATCTTCATGTGTTTGCTATTATTGCTGCCGGACATTTTCTTCCCGATAAACTTGGTTGTATAATAACAAAGTAGCAAAATTACTCCAAATGCAAGCAATAAACCAAGCATTTCAAACATGGAAGATCCCCCTTCTTTAAGGGTCAAACTAACCCACAACCTTTTTGACAGCTTCAAGAACACGTTCAGCTTGGAAAGGTTTTACTATAAAATCCCTTGCCCC
>CAZPIS010000015.1:0-14385 GCA_964586745.1 uncultured Ruminiclostridium sp. | reverse complement strand
AGAGACAAGCTATAAAGGGCTGTTTAACTTTATTAACTTTATTGACAAGCTAAAAGGCAGCAAGGGTGATATGGGCAGTGCAAAGATTTTAAGCGAGAATGACAATGTAGTAAGGATAATGAGCATTCATAAGAGTAAGGGCTTGGAATTCCCGGTTGTTTTTCTTTCAGGTTGCGGTAAAAAATTTAATTTACAGGATATGAACAAAAGTATTCTTCTGCATCAGGATTTGGGATTTGGCCCCGATGCTGTAGACCATAAAAGAAGGCTTTTATGGCCTTCGGCCGCTAAGGAAGCTATAAAAGAGAAAATTAAGACCGAGACACTATCTGAAGAAATGCGAATTTTATACGTTGCTCTTACCAGAGCTCGCGAAAAGCTCATTATAACAGGATCGGCAGGTAATATGGATAAGGCTCTAAGCAGATGGATTTCTACATCAAGCACTAAGGAGAATAAGCTTCCCGACTATGAAATGCTTAAGGGAAGGAATTATCTTGATTGGATAGCACCTGCTGTTTTGCGGCACAGAGCTTGTGAAGAATTCCGGAATATGGTTGGTGCCAAAAATGAGTTTAAAGGTGCTTTAATAGATGATAATTCCCAATGGGATATAAGAGCCTGGAACAAGAACGATATACTCATGGATAAAGGATCTGAAGAAACACAGGACGATGAGTTTTTAAATTGGATTGATAGTCGGGAGGCCAAAGAGAATAACGAAGGAATCAATTCTGTCTTTACAATAAGCTCAGAAGAAATAAATAGAAGGTTGTGCTGGAAATATGAATACGAAGATGCAGTTTATATTCCTGCAAAGATTTCTGTTACAGAGTTAAAACGGAGATTCAATATCCAATCATCTGAGGGAAGTGCAGCCATGCCCGCCTTTGCTACCTCACTTGTTAAAAAGCCCATGTTTCTGGAAGAGAAGAAGGGTTTAAGCGCAGCTGAAAAGGGAACTATAATCCATTTTATAATGCAGCACCTGGACTTAGATAGAATAAGAATGAATAAAGAAAAGAAATATTCTAAGACTATAGATGATCAGATTGAAGAAATGGTGGCGAAAGACCTCTTAACGCTGATACAAGCCGAGAGTATCAATATTGAAATGATAGAGAAATTTTTCAATTCTGAACTAGGTAAGCGAATGTTAGCAGCGAAAAGTGTAAGCCGTGAAATACCGTTCAATATTGCGATTCCGTTTGCTGAGTTAAACGTTGGTAATAATCATGAGCGTATGGAGGGAGAAACCGTATTGCTGCAAGGGGTTATTGATTGCTTTTTTGAGGAAGAGGACGGAGTTGTATTGGTAGACTATAAATCCGACTATGTGACTATGGGAAAGGAATATATCATAAAAGACAGGTATAAGCTCCAATTAGATTATTATACAAGAGCATTAGAACAGATTACTGGCAAAGCAGTAAAAGATGAATTCATATATCTTTTCCAAACAGGTATTTTCTTGCATATGGGAAAAAGAATCAAACACTATTGACAAGGTCGGTATTAATTAATATTCTGAATAGTATAACCTTAGTTATTGATATTAAGAAAAGAAGGTTTTTTAGATGAAAATTATTATAATCGGAGATGGTAAGGTCGGATACAGCTTAGCGGAGCATCTTTCCCAAGAAAACCACGATGTTACCATCATCGATAAGAATCCGGAAGCATTAAGGAAGGCCAGTGAAGTCTTGGATGTCATGTGCATCAGGGGAAACGGAGTGAGCACAAAAATTATGATGGAGGCCGGGGTTAAAGATACTGATCTTTTAATAGCGGCTACCTCCAGTGACGAGATGAATATGGTTTGTGCTCTTACCGGCAAAAAGCTCGGAGCCGGCCATACCGTTGCCAGAATCAGAGATCCTGAATATGCAAACGAACTTTCGGTATTAAAGTCTGAGTTAGGCCTGGACCTAATAATAAACCCTGAGCAAGCAGCAGCCAGAGAAATAGCTCGCTTGTTGAGATTCCCATCAGCAGCAGATGTTGAACACTTTGCAAAAGGAAAGATAGAATTTGTTGAGATAGTGGCCACTCAGGATATGCCGGTGATTGGTATACCGTTAAAAAAAATACCTGGAAAATATCTTGAGAATATTCTTATAGGTGCAGTAAGAAGAGCAAATGAGGTTATTATACCTAATGGTGATTTCCAATTAGCCGCCGATGACAGGATGAATATTGTGGGGAAACCAAATGATGTTTTTGGTTTTTGTAAACAAATAGGAAAATGCACTCAAAAAATAAAAACGGTCATGGTGGTTGGTGGTGGAATGATTTCTCATTATCTTGCCATGAACCTTAAGCTAAATGATATAAAGGTAAAGATTATTGAAATTAACAAGGAAAGAAGTATAGAGCTTGCAGAAAGGCTTCCGGATACTTTAATCATAAACGGTGACGGAACCGATAGAGCCCTTCTTGATTCAGAAAATCTCAGTGAAATGGATGCTTTTATTGCTCTCACGGGTCGGGATGAGGAAAACCTTATATCTGCAATGATGGCAAAACAATGTGGAGTAAAGAAGGTTATTGTAAAGATTACAAGAATCGATAACCCTTTATTATTCAATGATCTGGGTGTTGATAGTATTGTTAACCCTAAGCTAATAACAACAAATTATATTCTGAAGTATGTCCGTGGTCTCAGTAATGCTATGGGAAACCCTGCAGAGACAGTATACAAAATTGTTGATGAGAAGGCAGAGGTTCTTGAATTTATTGCTAATAAATCCACCAAATTTCTTAACATACCACTTAAAAAGTTGAAATTAGTGGATGGTTTGATTATTGGTGCCATAGCAAGGAAAAGTGAGATTATTATTCCTCATGGTGATGATATGATTAAGTTAGGTGATAATGTTATTGTTATCTCAATTGATAAGCGTATATCTGACTTCAATGAAGTTGTTGCTTCGGTTGGGGGAATACAATGAATATTATTATGATTTTAAAAAACTTGGGGATTCTGTTAATAATTGAGTCATTATGTATGTTGCCGTCATTATTTGTATCTATACTTTATAACCAGAATGATGTGATAGCATTTATAATAACCATACTGTGTTTGATTATTATTGGTTTTATAATGTATAAAATCCCGACCAAAAATAAGAATTTTTATGCCAGAGACGGGTTTGCAATCGTATCTTTAGGCTGGATATTGGTATCTGCTTTCGGGGCATTGCCGTTTTTTATTAACGGTGCTATTCCGTCATATGTAGATGCTTTTTTTGAAACCGTTTCAGGCTTTACAACAACCGGATCTTCAATTCTGAGAGAAATTGAAAGTCTACCAAAGGGGATTCTGTTTTGGAGAAGCTTTACCAATTGGATGGGAGGAATGGGCGTTCTGGTAATGATGCTGGCTGTTTTGCCTACCGCAGGGGCAAACAATCTGCATATTATGAAGGCCGAAAGTCCCGGACCTGACCCCGGCAAGCTGGTTCCTAAAATAGGACAAACCGCGAAAATATTGTATCTTATGTATGCTGCACTTTCATTGGTTCAAATTGTATGGCTTTCATTTGCAGGAATGCCGCTTTATGATGCTATGGTTCACACCTTTTCAACTGCAGGTACCGGTGGTTTCTCAATTATGAATACAAGTATAGGTTCATATAATAATGTATATTTTGAAATTATAATCACAATATTTATGTTTCTTTTCGGTGTTAATTTTACCCTTTATTATCAAGCCCTCAAAGGGGGAATTAAAAATATATTCAAAGATGAGGAATTCCGTTTCTATTTATTTACAGCAGTTGGCGCAATGCTGTTAATTGCATGGAATATTTGGGGTCCAATATTTGGATCAGCTTGGGAAAGCCTTCGCCATGCTTCATTCCAGGTGAGCTCCATAATGACAACCACAGGCTTTTCGTCTGTAGATTTTAATCTTTGGCCTGCCTTCAGCAAGTCTATTCTTGTAGTTCTAATGTTTATCGGAGCAAGTGCGGGATCTACCGGCGGAGGTATAAAATGCGTTCGTTTTGTGTTACTCTTTAAGACTATTAAACGTGAGGTCAGAAGGATAATTCATCCAAGATCTGTTTATACAGTGAAGTATGGGGGCAAAACTGTTGAGGGTGATGTATTGTACGGTGTTATGAACTATTTTTTCATAAGCATTATCATTTTCACCATATCACTTCTTATGGTTTCTCTGGATGGTTTTGATATGGTTTCGAATTTTACAGCCGTTGCCGCCACAATAAATAATATCGGACCCGGACTTGGAATTGTAGGCCCAATGGGTAATTTTGCAGACTATTCAGCCTTGAGCAAGATCGTTTTTTCATTTACGATGCTATTTGGGAGGCTTGAAGTATATCCGATGTTAATTCTTTTTGCCCCGACATTTTGGAAAAGGGTTAATATATAAGATTATTCCACATCCTCATTTATATGTTCAGGTGGTTGGTCCAGAGGATTCGGATTTTTAATCAAATTGCGGTATAGTTTGAAAGCTGTTGCAAAGTAGTGGCCGTCAACAATCCTTTCATCTGTTACTACACAAACCCTTACATACTTTTTGTCAGTAATTTCGTTATCTGAGTTAATTACTTTTTCTTTCATTTTTATGCCGAAGGCCACAAAAGAGCTGGTAGTACCAAAGTCATAGAGATGATGGTACACGGGCTGAATTCCTACTGAACCCAAATCAGTGATAAAAACACTGGTATGAAAGGGGCTCAGCCTATTTATTATTTTTGGCATAATACCTATGTAATCCAAGCTTCTTAATACCCACACCAAGAATCTTACTAATTGCCCGGGTATTGCCATAATCAGTTTTGCAAGCTTATCAGTATCATTATTTGAGCCCAAATCTTTGTTTTCTTCTATCGCTGAATTGACTTTTCTGACTATATCCATAAATGTGTCAGAGGGGCTGAATTTTACTTTTAACGTCGTCTCAGGACTTTCTTCGTTGAATTCCTTCTTTAGAACAAAGGAAATTAAGATTTCATTGCGGGCATAGATTTTTTGGCCTGCCACAAATCTATTAAGGCCGGGTTTTTGGGAGATTGTGCGAACCATCGCGGCAATAATAACATGTAGAAAAGAAATGTGCTCCCCTGTTTCTTTTCGTTTTTTTATAATAAAGGCCTCAGTATTGCTGATTTCAATCTTTTCTTCAAAATAGTTTTGTGCATCAATACGAGTTTTCATAATATAAGGGATAATCTTATAAAACGGATCAAGAGATCTTAGTTTTCTGCCGTCATATCGGTCTCCAAAACGTCTTTTTCTTTTTTCCATCGTTTTGCCCCCTTATCAGCGGTTTAAGATTATAATCATTGAACTAAGTATATAGACTTTTTTACCATGTTACAAGTGCAGAAACATGTAAAATTAAGCAAAGTCCGCCATTACGCGAACTTTGCCTTGTAGTTGCTCAGCCTGTCAACGGCTGTTTTAATATTAAAGATCGATTACTCTCTATTGTTTTCTTTTTCCTCGTTGTTGCAATTATTCCTGTTGTCTCTGTTATTATTGTTGTTGTTGTTGTCCTTATTTCTGTTCTTCTGTCTGTTGTCGTCCATTATTTTCTCCTTTCACAATGCTTATAATTATTTCATGCTATTTTCAGCCATCTCGATCATACGTTTAACCATTTGACCACCTATAGGGCCTCCTTCGTGACCATTTTGGCTTGAAGGAAGATCCCCTTTATAATGGTCATTGTTTTCTTTACAGTACTGAAGATGACCGATTTCCTGGGCACATTCCAGTTTGAATTTGGTCAAAGCTTCACGGCTCGAAGGGACAATAGGCGTTTTTGGCCTAGACATATTTATCACCTCCTTACCGTTAGAATTAACACATCAAAAAAGATGTCCATGAAATAGTGTGAACAAAAAAAGATAAAACTTGCGTGTTAAAATGAGGGAAGAAAAATTACAAAATATAAATACGCATAATCTTAATCTAAAAATTTAAAATAGTATTTATATTTGATAAGTTGAAATAAAATTACGATAGTGAGCTTATGATATAATTAATTAAAAGCTAAACTGAAATAAAAGGATTAAAGGAGAAAAAAATTGAAAAAGGTATTAAGAGTATTATTCAGCAGACTTATGATTATGGCTGTACTAATGATATTTCAAATAGTCTTGTTAATAATTCTGACTGTTAAGCTTAGTACCTCTTTTATTTACCTTTACTTTACCTTTGGTTTATTGAGCTTGGTTGTTGTGTTTTTTATAGCAAGTCAAAGAAGCAATCCGGCCCATAAGCTGGCATGGGTTATCCCTATTCTCATATTTCCGGTTTTTGGGGGTCTTTTATATATTCTATTAATGTCCAAAGGCGGGAATAAGAAATTTAGGAATAAAATAGATGCTTCTCTTAAAAGAGCATTACCCCTTTTGAGACAGTGCACACACATTATGAATGAACTTGAATCACAGGATAAAAGTGTTGCAAATCAATCCAAATATATATTAAAGGCTTCCGGATTTCCCGTGTATAATAATTCAGAAACAATATATTATTCCTCCGGTGAAGATTTTTTCGTCTCATTCATTGAAGAACTGAAAAAAGCGGAAAAATTTATATTTATTGAAACTTTTTTAATTCGTGAAGGCCTTATGTGGAATACTATTCTAAGTATTATTGAAGAAAAAGCAGCCAAGGGTGTTGATGTCCGCGTAATGTATGATGATGCGGGCTGTCTGACGACCCTTCCGTATAAGTATTACAAAAAATTAAGGGAAAAAGGGATAAAATGTTATGTATTTAATCCGTTCACTCCTCTGCTGGAAATTAGAATGAATAATAGGGATCATAGAAAAATAATGATAATTGACGGACATACAGCTTTCACTGGGGGTATTAATCTTGCTGATGAGTATATTAATGCCTATGAAAAATACGGGCACTGGAAGGATTCTGCTATTTTGGTAAGAGGTGAGGCGGCTTGGAATATGACGGTAATGTTTCTGCAGCTATGGGAATATCTTGCAGATGAACCGGAAGACTATGATTCGCTTAAAGCATGCTCATCCTGTGATGGCTTATACGAGACGGACGGCTATGTTCAGCCCTATGGGGATAGTCCCTTGGACAATGAACCGGTAGGCGAATACACTTATATGAATATGATAGGCAGGGCAAGGGATTATGTTTATATCTATACTCCATACTTGGTTTTAGACCATGAAATGGTTACAACCATAAAATTGGCGGCAAAAAGCGGTATAGATGTAAGAATTGTGACTCCGCATATTCCGGATAAATGGTACGTTTTTCTGGTAACTCAGTCCTACTATGAAGTGCTCATAGAAGCGGGTGTAAAAATTTATGAGTATACCCCCGGCTTTCTTCATTCAAAAGCATTTGTGTGCGATGATGTTATTGGAACGGTGGGTTCTATAAATCTTGACTACAGGAGCCTATACTTTCATTTTGAGTGTGGTGTGTGGTTGTATAAGACTAAGTCAGTGAAGGCGATAAAGGATGATTTTATTGATACCTTTGAGAAATGCCGGGAAATTACCTTAGAGGATTGCTTGAGTGTTAAACCGTTAAAGCGTATCGCCAGAGGGTTTTTAAGACTTTTCGCACCATTGATGTGATGCTTACAGTTATTATTAAGTATAATGAAATATAAGGTGATCTTATGGAATTATTAATTACGTACATCTTAATAATCAATGTGGCAGCATTTTGCGTATCGGGTTTTGATAAAAGCGCAGCTATTCATCACCGCAGCAGAATACCGGAAAAAACCCTATTTCTTCTTGCAGCAATTGGAGGATCGGTAGGTATCTATGCATCCATGTTCTTTTTCAGACATAAGACTAAGCACCTCTCATTCATGTTGGGAATCCCCACTATTATTCTTATACAAATAGCTTTGGTCTGGTTTTTTTATATCAGAAATAATTAACAAGATAAATATGGCTTGAAGTTTTTGGGTAAAGCTTTCGGAATGTTCACGTTGCTGTAGCTGGCGGAAAGGGTGATATACAGAATCTGAGATTTGAGATGTCTGTTACTGAAGCTAGCGAGAGGGTAAAATATGTTTATGTAAAATAAAACGCAGTTCTTAAATAAATGACAATGCGGAGGTTATGAAATGATTTTACTAAACATTGTTTGCTGCTTGATTATTGGAGCTTTTGGATTTTTCGACTTTGCCCTTTTGCTCGGGTGCAGAAATAAGTTCAAAGATATTCTTGAAGAATTTCGTAATATTGAAATTGTAAAAAATCAATATACCGAAACAATGGGTAGTAAAGGTGATGTGAAAATAAGCACGCCATCAGTTGTTGAGTACGACAGAAAGAACCTGGAAGAAAACCGAATTGAGTTTAACAAACAGTATGCAAAGTATGTAGTTTATTCACAATGGATTTCATTATTCCCTCTGCTTGGAATCTTTGGCACGGTCTTAGGGCTTGTGCTGAATCGTGACCCATCTAATGTTGAGCAATTGGTATCCGGACTTAGCGTTGCATTATGGACAACCTTGGTTGGCTTGGTATGCTCTATAATGCTGAGATTCATAGATGCAATATGGCCGGGAAAACTTGTAAACGATATTGATGCAAAATTCAATACGGTTGATGGTGCAATTAACAGAATAGCATTGGAACGGATTAACGCAAACAACAATTTAAAAAATAATTGATGGTAGAAATGGGGAAAAGACATGCAGAGAAAAAATCCGAGTTTTGCCAGTCTGCCGAATGTGCCTATCGATTTAACATCGTTGTTAGATGTAATCTTTATCTTCTTGTTCGTAGTTATTATAAGTAATGCAGTTACTGCAAGCAAAGCTAAAACTGAGGCAGTGAAAGCAAACGAAGGTTACGAAGCTGCGCAGAGCGAAATAGATGAAATGAAAAGTCATATATTATTTCTGGAAGATGAACTATTTGAATATCAGGCTGAACATCAAGCTGTAGAAGACATTCATGAAGCATATGGAAATAGCATAATAGGAAAGAAAGTTAAGATTGTAGTCATTTCTTGTCCCTACAGTTCGGAAGATTCTTCTATAAGAAAAATTATGGTAGATTCAACTGACTTTAAATTTGAGGGTATAGAATTTAATAGTTCCAATAGCCAAAATGCATTTAATATGTTAGAAAAGAGATTAGAGGAGTACATTGAAAGTGTTCAATCTTCAGGTGATCCGAGTAAAAACCATAAAACCATAGTGGTTTTTACAGTAAATACAAGTGAAGGACAGATTCAGAGACGAGATAAAGTAAAGATTGATTCAATAATTGAAGAATTGGGGGAAAAATATGATTATGTTTACTAGTTTATCTGCTTCTCAGAAGATTAATTACCTGATTTCAAATATGATGCAGGCATTCGCCGGAAGAAACGAGGTATTGTTTATAGTAGGACTTGCATTGCTATGCATATGTGTTCTATGTAAATTTATATTACCGAAAAAATATCGTAAAGAGAAAAAGACAAAGTGGGTGTATAGAGCTGCATGGATCATTTCAATTCTGCTGATACTTTTTAGCATGATGACTGGACTGGGAAATGGATTTGGTTTTGGTAATGGAGCTGGAATTGGGGATGGTTTCGGAATTTGGTTAGGAGACGATGTCGTTGCCGCCAGCAAGAGCAATATTCTCGAAAGACAATCACAAGTAGTTGTTGATGGGAAAATTTTAATTCGAGTACATAATAATGAAGTTTTTGTGGGTGAAGTTCCATGCAAAGATGAAACTGAGCTGAGAAATCTTTTGCAAGAGAATTACAAGGATAAAATGACGATTATCTTGCTTGATGACTACGCCGATAATGCTTCCTATATGTGGGTGCATGAAACATTAGAGGATATGGCGTATGTGTTTCAAATAGAAAGAACAGATTAGAAAAGTGGGCTACAAAAAAAGATAATGTTTTTTGGTGTGTTTGTATGATTTTCTTTTATTGTCACACAATAAAGTGTGATTGAATAGTTAAAGGAGAATACGTATGAATACACCATTCTGGATATCAAGCTCTGAAGGAAGAATTTTTGAACCATTAAAAGCAGATATATCAACAGATCATTTAGTAATTGGGGGAGGATTGGCCGGTATTACGTGTATGTACCTGCTAACAAAGGCGGGCTTGAATGTAACACTTATTGACGCTAATCGAGTCGGGTACGGAACTACCGGAAGAAATACCGGAAAGGCCACCGCCCAACATGGTTATGTATATTCAAAAATTGAAAAAAAATATGGAATAGATATAGCAAAGAAATACTATAAGGCAAATTCCGATGCAATAAACTTCATAGATGACACTTCACGGCAATATAATATTGACTGTCAGTTTAAAAGGCTTCCCGCTTATCTTTTCACAAGTTCGCCTGAATATGAAAGCAAGCTGGAGAAGGAGTTCGAGCTCTATCAGCAAATGGGTCTGGATTGTTCCTTTGAAAAGCAGATACCTGTTCCGATTGAAGTTTTATGTGCTCTGAAAATGAATGACCAAGCTCAGTTCCATCCCAAGCGTTTTTTAGATGGATTGGCTGAGCAGGGAATAAAACAGGGCGGGCATATATATGAAAACACACGGGTCATTGACTTTCATCCGGGCAAGGAATGTGTAATTGAAACTAAAAACAATAATAGAATAACAGCTAAGAATGTTATTATTGCGTCGCACTATCCCTGCTATGACGGGAGAGGCTTCTATTTTTCACGCCTTAAGCCCGAAAGAAGCTATATTATCGGTATTGAGATGGATTCTTTTCCGGAGGCACATTTTATCAATGCTGAGGACCCTACTATCTCACTGAGGTACATCCCTGAGGAGAAGATTCTTATGATATCAGGTGAGAATCATAAGGTAGGACACAAAGACACTGACCACTATCAAAATCTTAAGGATTATGCCAAAGCAACCTTTGGTAATGATGAGGTAAAATATGAATGGTCGGCACAGGATTATATCCCCCATGATTATATTCCGTATGCCGGATATATAAACTCAGATAATAAGAATATTTTTATAGCCACGGGCTTTGCAAAATGGGGCCTTACCAATAGTATAGCTTCTGCTATGCTCATTAAAGATCTCATCATTGATGGTACATCAGCGTATGAGGAGCTTTACACACATTTGAGGGTCAAGGATTTTGTTTCTCTCAATTTTCTGAAGCAAAACACCGATATGGCTGTTCAGTGGATTTCAGGGAAGCTGACTCTGGGTGAAACAGAGCTTCCCGAGGAAAAAGGCATTGGAGTTATAGTAAATATAGACGGTAAACGATGCGGCTTTTATCGCGATGAGGAGGATAATGTTTATCTTGTAGATACTACCTGCCCTCATATGAGCTGTGAACTTAAATGGAATTCGCAGGAAAAGTCATGGGACTGCCCATGCCACGGCTCCAGATTTGATTATAAAGGCAATGTATTGGAGGGCCCGGCCGAGTACAGTCTAAACAGCTACAACGAACCAAAGAACAAGATTAACCCGCAGATAAAATGAATAAGGAATACCTGCTTTTGCTGCTTGTTTATTTCAAAGAAAACTTGTATGATTTAAAAGTTAGTGTTGCAGCAAAGGGGTTTTCGTCATGAATAATAAAAACACAAAAGTGAGTGCTATTATTCTTTTAGCAGTTACTGCAACCATGTGGAGTCTGGGCGGGCTTTTTATAAAATCGATAAATGCTCACCCTTTAGCTATAGCTGGAACAAGATCGGCTATTTCATGCATAATCATGCTAATATATGCAAAGAAACCCAAGTTTAATTGGTCATTTGCTCAAATTGCAGCAGGAGTGGCTTATGCATCAATGGTGATTACTTTTGTATTCAGTACTAAGCTTACGACAGCTGCAAATGCTATACTTCTTGAATATACCGCTCCTATTTTTGTAGCTTTACTCAGCGCCTGGATTATTAAGGAAAAGCCAAAAACCATTGACTGGGTTACCATAGCGGTGGTGTTTGGAGGTATGGTGCTGTTTTTCTTAGATAGCATTGACACAAAAGGGCTCGTAGGGAATATTTTCGGTTTGTTAAGCGGTATCAGCTATGCTCTTTTCACTGTATTTATGAGAATGCAAAAGAATGGATCACCAATTGAGTCGGTTATTATAGGTAATGCTATGACCGCTATAATTGGTTTACCTTTTCTATTCATGGCAGTGCCGGATACAAAGGGATGGTTGTTTATTGTTGTTTTGGGTGTTGTTCAGCTTGGAATTCCATATATTTTGTATAGTAAGGCTATTAAGAACGCAACAGCTCTTGAAGCAAGTCTTATAACCATTATAGAGCCTATTTTGAATCCTATTTGGGTAGGTTTAATCATTGGAGAAATACCGGGAATGCTTTCCATATTAGGCGGAGTTATCGTTATTACAACCGTTGCGATAAGATGCGTTATTGTATCTTCCTCAAAGTCTCTAAAAAAAGATTTAGATGAAAACAAAGCGGATTCTATCGCAAGCTAGTTTTAGGCTTTTTCGGCCGGCTTTGTGAATTTTCTTATAAACAAATTATCCCTTTCAAGTAAATCCTCTATGCTATTGAAACCCAGTTTTTCTAACAGCTCAATGGCATGGGGATTATCAATGGGCGTACTATATTTGGCTAAAGCTCCATATTCTTTTACATGTTCCGTGCCTTCCTTGTAGGGGATAAGTGCTTTTGGACCGCCGACGCATCCTCCTACACAGCCCATTCCCTCCATAAAATTTGCTTTTATTTCTCCCTCGGTTATATCTTTTAGTAATCGTTTACATTCGACAGCTCCGTTGGCTTGTGTTGCTCTCAAGGGGATTTTTCTGCCAGGATTCAGGCGATTAAGAGTGCTTTGCACAGCTTCGCTGACTCCACCTGTCCGGGCATAAATCCGACCTGCTTTAGAGGAATGATCTCTTAAATCTTCGGGTAGACCTGAAAAATCAATCTCTGCAAGATTGAAAAGTTCTTTTATTTCCTGGAAGGTAAGGACATAGTCCACCGCATCTTTGATATCGGGTTCTTTAGCTTCAGCCTTTTTTGCAATACAAGGTCCTATAAAGACAGTTACCGCATCCGGGTGAATACGCTTAATAGCACGACCGCAAGCTACCATCGGAGATACCGATGGTGGCATATGAGGTATCAAATCAAGATAGATTTTCTTAATCATTGCTACCCATATTGGGCAACAGCAGCTTGTGAGCATAAAATCCTTGTCCTCTTGTATAGTACGATCAAATTCCAACGCTTCCTTAAGAGTAAGGATATCAGCGAATAAAGCTACTTCAAGCATACCGTAGAACCCAAGACATTTAAAGGCAGATCTCAGCTTTCCTGCGGTTACATCCAGTGTGAATTGTCCGTTAAATGCAGGAGCAATCATTGCATAAACAGGGACTGATTTAGAATGTAATAACTCTAGAATTGGAATTAAATCCTTTCTTTCAATTAAGCCTTTGTTTTCACAAACTTCCAGGCAGCGGCCACAGCCGGTGCAGTTATTATGGTCAACCATAACTTTGCCATTATCGTCCCTTTTAATAGCCGAAAAAAGACAAGCTACTTCACAAGCAGGACTATTTTCTGAGGGACAACTGCCGCATGCCCCTGTTTTGATAACTGACGGAAAGTTTTCAGGGTGGAGAATACGATTCAAATCATCTTCGTAATATTCGGTATTTTTTCTTATATTATCAACTTCTTCGTTAAGGCTTTTATTAAAGGAAGCCTTGACTAACCTATTATATAGTTCTCTGAAAGTTAACATTATTAATCCCCCGTTTTTTATTAAATATGTTGCCCATACTGCTTTTTATTATTATATCATTGCGTTGCCATGGGGGACAATTATGAGACAATAAGCCATAGCTAATAAGTTTATATTTTAAAATCTTAACCGGTGATATATAATAGTATTTATTAATGTAATCGGCCTAAAAGTCTAATTTGGAGGTATATTAAAATGAAGAACGGTAAGCTTTATGAAGTTAGACCTATTAAAGACCTTAAGGACATGCTTGATTCCAGTGCAAACCTTTATGGGGACAAAGCGGCTTTTTTATCTAAGCCTAAGGGGCAGGCTGATTATGCTGCAATAACCTACAAGCAATATAAATCTGACGTTGAGGCCTTTGGCACTGCACTTATGAGCTTGGGGTTGAAGGGGGGAAGGATTGCTCTTATCGGTGAAAATCGGTATGAATGGTCAATATCATATCTTGCCATTGTTAATGGAACGGCAGTAATAGTACCCTTGGATAAAGAACTGCCGCCCAATGAAATAGAGCTTTTGTTAGAGCGTTCGAAGGCTGATGCTATTATTTATTCCGGAAACATCAAAGACAAAATTGAAATATTAACAAAAAAGAACACATCACTGCGCTATTTTATCAGTATGGATGCTGAAAAGGATGAGGAC